>HF989231.1:0-46506 GCA_000431275.1 Prevotella sp. CAG:755
GCCGTAGCGCGGATGGATGTCATAGGCGAAAAGGACGGCCTGCCCCCGGTCTTTGCTCACATACCCGACGGCCATGTGGTTTGAGCCGTAGGGCGAGACAAGGCGGAACTGGTCGCCGTCCATCACGGCAGGGCCGAAGCTCTTCCAGTTGGCCACGGCCTGGCGGCAGAAGGCGAGCTCATCGGGCGAGAGACGGCCCAGGTCGATGTCGAAGCCGAGCTTGCACATCGAGGCCACGTCGGTGCGGAACTTGATGCCGGCCGCGCGGTTCCAGTCGGTGACGTGGGCGCACATGGCCTTGGCCGGGAAAAACTGGGAGAAGCCCCACTGGATGTAAAGCCGCTCGACGGGGTCGGTGTTGTCGCTGCACCAGAACTCGTCGAAGTATCTGAGCGCCCCGTAGTCGCACCGCGCGCCGCCGCCCGAGCAGAGCATCAGCCGGAGTTCGGGATACTTCTCGCGGACACGGCGGAACACGTTGCTGACGCCCCGTACGTGGTCCACATAGAGCTGTCCCTGGCGTTTGCCCAGGTAGGGCGAATAGACGTTCGTTATAGGACTGTTGCAGTCCCACTTCAACAGGGCGATCTCGGGGTTACGCGTCATCAGCTGGTCGACGACGCCGAAGACGTAGTCCTGCACCTCGGGGTTCGCCAGGTCGAGCACGAGCTGGTGGCGATAGTAATAGGGCTCGCGGTTGGGATAGTGAATGGCCCAGTCCGGGTGTTTCTCGAACAGCTCGCTCTGCGGGTTGACCATCTCCGGCTCGACCCATATCCCGAAACGTACGCCGGCCTTGCGGGCTGCCTCGACAAGGGCGGGCACGCCGCCGGGCAGTTTGGCGCGCGTGGCCTCCCAGTCGCCCAGTCCGGCACGGTCGTTGGCGCGGGGGTATTTGTTGCCGAACCATCCGTCGTCGAGCAGGAAGAGGTCGACGCCCAAGTCCTTGGCCTGCTTCATCAGCCCGGCCAGCCGCTTCTCGTCGAAGTTGAAGCCCGTGCTCTCCCAGTTGTTCAGCAGGGTGAGTCGTTCGCCCTTCCCGTCGTGCAGGCCGTAACGGCGCGCCCAGTCGTGCAGGCGGCGGCTCCCCTCGCCTGCGCCCTCCTGGCTGAGCGTGAAGATGAACTCGGGCGTGGTGAAGACGTCGCCCGGGCGCAGCTCATAGGCCGAAGCGTAGGGGTTGACGGCCGGGATGACGCGCAGGCTGCCCACGTTGTCCACCTCGAACGTAAAGCGGAAGTTTCCTGTCCAGCCGAGCGTCCCCATGAGCACGTCACCGCGGTCCTCCTCGACCGGTGCCCCGAGGCCCAGCTCGAAGAAGGG
This sequence comes from Prevotella sp. CAG:755, assembly GCA_000431275.1. Lineage (GTDB taxonomy): Bacteria > Bacteroidota > Bacteroidia > Bacteroidales > Bacteroidaceae > Alloprevotella. Next base: position 1,324 of record HF989231.1, read on the forward strand.
CGATGCGTGCATGGCGGCGCGGCTGCCCAGCTTGGTGTCGACCACTTTCTTGCCGAACTGCAAGCGCTGCGAGCTCATCTGCGCCTCGCTCGCCCAGTCGCCGCTGAACTCCGTGAGGTAGTAGGCCGTCCGGTCGAAGTAGAGCATCGTCGACGCGTAGGCCGACAGCGTGACAGGGCCGGGCTCGTTGTGCGTGATGTCGCTCCACGCCTTGATCACGTTCTCCTGCCCGTAGGCCACGTAGTGCAACGTGACGGTCAGGGGATACTGGTCGTCGCGCAGGATGATGTCGGTCTGCGTCCCGCCGGCGACGGGCTGCGACGTCGATGAAACGTAGTACAGATAGGTGGAGGGATTGCCGTCGTTGTGGGTCACGGCGAGGGCCGGCTCGAAGTAGTCCTCGTTGCCCGAACCGCTGCACACCTCCCACCCGCGCTGGCTGACGCTGCCGTCAGAGCCGGCGTGGACGTCCCAAGGCAGCTGGCCGAGGTCGGCGGCGTGACGGAGGCGCTCGCCGTAGTAGGCCTGATAGAGGCGCCCGTTCGGGGCCACTTTAAGGACAAGGTCGGTGGCGTCGGTGGCTATGCGGATGGTCTTCGGCTCGGCGGCAGCCAAGGCCGTGGCGGCCACGAAAGCCGCAAGGGCGGTCAGGAGAAACGTTTTCATACTTGTGGCGTTTTTGTGCGTTTTGCGCGTTTTTACGATGTCTGTCCCCGCTCCTCGCCCCGCAGGCTGCGCCGGAAAGGCTCGGGTTTGGCGGGCTACACACAAAAGTACGGCTTTTCCGGCAAACTCCGCACCGTTTTCCGCATCCTTTTTCAAGCGCGACGCCCTCCCGGGCAGGAATTTCAGCCGGGGAGGGCGTTTCTCCCGCCCGCCGTGCAGGCCGGCGGAGAGCCAGCCGGGCAATGCGCCGGACGGGCAGCCGTTTCCGCCGGCAGGCTACGAGAGAGCCGCAGCGTCGTTCCCCCGCCGCGGGGCGCCCGGGGCGTCGGCCTCGCCGGAGGCCGGTTTCCCCTCCTCGGCCCGGGGCGCAAGGTTGTCCATACTCTCGCCCATGCTCAGGGCGACGGCCAGGTTCATGAAAGAGCAATACGAGTTCATCATCTTTACGTACATTTTTAGGTTCACACTGCACGTAAGACCGCCCCGCCGCCCCGGCGTTTAACCTCCGGCATACGATTTAATCCAGTTTAGTGGAGCAAAAGGTTTCTTCACCTCCGCGAAAATCCATTAAACGGTGCGCATTCACTGACGTAGTGACAAGAAGAAGAGACCGGCCGTCCGGAAAAACTGTCACTGCGACAGGAAAAACAAGCCGGCCGACAGTTTCAACGCGTCGGCAGACAACGTGGCCGCCACACACGCCGCCCAACGTAGGGGCGACATTTGTGTCGCCCGGATAACCGTCGCAACGCCGCAATTGGCCGGAAACACCGCGCACACCGCCGCGCGCAATGCCGCGGACGGGTTGTGCCGTGCCGGCACCGGGCGTCATAAATGGCGCCCCTACGTCCATCACCGCGCGCCAGCCGACGCAACGCCGCAGGATGCCGCCGCCAAACGTAGGGGCGACACTTGTGTCGCCCGAATAACCGTCGCAACGCCGCAATTGGCCGGAAACACCGCGCACACCGCCGCGCGCAATGCCGCGGACGGGTTGTGCCGTGCCGGCACCGGGCGTCATAAATGGCGCCCCTACGTCCATCACCGCGCGCCAGCCGACGCAACGCCGCAGGATGCCGCCGCCAAACGTAGGGGCGACACTTGTGTCGCCCGAAAGACCGACGCAACGCCGCAATTGGCCGGAAACATCGCGTACAACGCCGCGAACAACGCCGCGGACGGGTTGTGCCGTTCCGGCACCGGGCGTCATAAATGGCGCCCCTACGTCCATCACCGCGCGCCAGCCGACGCAACGCCGCAGGATGCCGCCGCCAAACGTAGGGGCGACACTTGTGTCGCCCGGAAAACCGCCGCAACGCCGCAATTGGCCGGCATCATCGCGCACACCGCCGCGAACAACGCCGCGAACGGGTTGTGCCGTTCCGGCACCGGGCGTCATAAATGGCGCCCCTACGTCCATCACCGCGCGCCAGCCGACGCAACGCCGCAGGATGCCGCCGCCAAACGTAGGGGCGACACTTGTGTCGCCCGAAAGACCGACGCAACGCCGCAATTGGCCGGAAACATCGCGTACAACGCCGCGAACAACGCCGCGGACGGGTTGTGCCGTTCCGGCACCGGGCGTCATAAATGGCGCCCCTACGTCCATCACCGCGCGCCAGCCGACGCAACGCCGCAGGATGCCGCCGCCAAACGTAGGGGCGACACTTGTGTCGCCCGGATAACCGTCGCAACGCCGCAATTGGCCGGCATCACCGCGCGCCGGCCCGCGTCAGATGCGGCAACGGGCAAGGAGCAAACTGCTCGTCACGACCGACACCGACGAAAAGGCCATGCACGCCGCCGACACACCGGGCGTCAGCATCAGCCCCCACACGGGAAAGAGCGCCCCGGCGGCGAGGGGAATGCCCACGGCGTTGTAGACGCACGCCCAGAAGAGGTTGCGGCGGATGGTGCCGACGGTCTTTTCGGACAGCCGGATGGCACGCGGCAGGAGGCGCAGGTCGGACGTCATCAAGGTCAGTTGCGCCACGGAACGGGCGATGTCCGTCCCCCGCCCCATGGCCACGGAGATGTCGGCAGCGGCCAAGGCGGGCGCGTCGTTGACACCGTCGCCCGCCATCGCTACGACGTGGCCTCCGGCTTGGAGGGCACGCACTGCGTCGGCCTTGTCCGTCGGGAGCAAAGCGGCATGCACCTCGCCGATGCCGGCCTCGCTGGCCACGGCACGTGCAGCCGTCTCGTTGTCGCCCGTCATGAGCACCACGCGGCGCCCCATCGCGCGGAGCCGTCCGACGGCTTCGGCCGAATGGGGCTTGATGCGGTCGCCCACGGCGAAGCAGACAAGGCGCCCGGCGCCGCGACCGAAATAGACGTGGGTCAGGCCGTCGTCCGCCTCACTGCCGACGGGGCAGCCCATCGCAGCGGCCAGCCGGGCGTTGCCAGCCCAGTACGTGGCGCCGCCGGCGGTGGCTTTCACGCCCAGTCCGGGCAGGTTTTCGAACGCATCGACTGCTGGCCCTTCCGCCACGACATCTGCCAGCGAAGCGGCCACAGCCTCAGCCGTCGGATGTTCGGAACGCCGCTCCATGCTGCGCAACACGGCCAGGTCTGCGGGCTGAAGTCCAGGCATGTCGGTGCGGCTCACTACCTCCGGGCGGCCCTCGGTGAGCGTACCGGTCTTGTCGAGCGCCACAGTGTCCGTGCGACGCAAGCGTTCGAGCGCCTCCGCGTCCTTAATGTAAATATGTTCTTTCGCCCCGCGGCCGATGCCTACCATGATGGCCGTCGGCGTGGCCAGGCCGAGCGCGCAGGGACAGGCTATGACCGTGACCGACACGGCGGCGAGGACGGCGCGTGGAAGGGCGTCCCATCCGCCCACGGCAAGCCAAAGCACGAACGTCAGCGCCGCCAGTCCCAGCACAACGGGAACGAAAACGGCCGTCACGCGGTCGACGATACGCTCGACGGGGGCTTTCGACCCCTGGGCGTCGCGCACGGCCTTCACGATGCCGGCCAGCACAGTGGTGGCGCCGACCGCCGAAGCCTCGACAAGGAGGGTGCCGCGCCCGTTGACCGTCCCGGCCAGCACACGGCTGCCCCGCACTTTTTCCACAGGCAGAGGCTCACCGCTGATCATACTTTCGTCGACCGCCGAGGAGCCCTCGACCACTTGTCCGTCGACAGCCACCTGCTCGCCGGGGCGCACGCGGATGCGATCGCCCTTCATCAGCACAGCCATAGGGCGGTCGGCCTCGGTGCCGTCGGGCAGGACCACGCGGGCCGTGCGGGGCTGCAAGCCCATGAGGCTGCGGATGGCCTCGCCGGTGCGGTGTTTGGCCCTTTCTTCCATGACCTTTCCCGTGAGGACAAAGGCCGTAATCATGGCCGTTGCTTCGTAATAGCACGGCGGCATCATTCCCCGGCTCGTCCATACTTGCGGGAAAAGCGTCCCGACAAGGCTGAACACGAAAGCAATGGTCGTGCTCACGGCCACAAGGGTGTCCATGTTGGTCTGCCCGGCACGGGCGGCGCGCCAAGCGGCCGTCAGGAACGGCAGTGTGGAATAGGCCACCACCGGCAGGACCAGCAGCAACGCCGTCCACCGCATCGTGGCGCCCTCGGCCATGAACATAAGGGCCATGAGCGGCACGGTCCACACCCACGCCATCACACACCGCCTCATGAGCGAGCGGCGATAGGCACGCTGTGCCGCTTCCTGCTGCCGGGCGGCCTCGTCGGGGTCTTCGGTGATGAGGCCGAACCCGGCGCGGCCCACGGCCTCGCGCATCTTCTCGGGCGTGGCGCGGTCGGGGTCGTAGGTGACACTGACGGTGGCAGCGGCCAAGTTGACCGCCGCGTGGTCCACACCGTCGACGGTAAGGAGCATCCGCTCCACGTTGTGCGCACAAGCGGCGCAGTGCATCCCCATGACGGGGAACGTATCTGTTTTCTTCATCGTTGCCATAGGACTATATATATTAATGAGTAAAAACACCCGCGCGGCACAAGGCGCACCGCCACGGCTCCGGCCGCAAAGATACGGCATTCTGCGCGCAACCGGGTGGCAACGGCGATTTTTTGACGCAGCGGGACGAACGCACGGAGGCCGGCGCACAAAGCGGGCGGAAGCACCCGAGACGCGGGCTCGGCCGCCTGCGGCCATCCCGGCCGGCGCGAAAATCCCGGGGACATCCTTGCGCGTTCCGATCATTTGCGCTATGTTTGCCGCGCACACCAGGAGTTCATCCTGAGGGGAGATTACATTACCTTGGCAATTCGGCAGGCTTTCCGGAGGCTGCTGAAAGTAATGGGACGGCTCTTCTCCCCGCACCCGACACCAATTCACGGATATTTCACGCTGCGTCCCGTCTTGCAGCCATACCGAGGACCGACACGTCCTCAGGGACAGCTTACGCTATGGACACAGTTGAAATATCTGGCACACCACGACCAGCCCCCACCGGCTCGCTCCCCTTCGTCGACAGGGGGAGCGCGTTTCCCGGCTCCCCGCGAAACTGCCCGGCATCCCTGCGCCGCAAGCGAGGGCCGCCCCGCCATGCACTCCCCACTTATTCACACAACACATAAACACTACATATACACACCAAAAACGAACCACACATGATACACACTATCACGAAACACCTGGCCGCACTGGCCGTCGCCCTGCTGCCCGCCACGGGCATGGCGACAGACTTCACAGTGGACGGCATCTGGTATGACATCACGAGCACAAGCACAGTTGAGGTGGCGGGAGCAAGGAGAGACGCAGGCTCTGGCGGCCGCATCGTCATCCCCAGCACCGTCGAATACAGAGGCCAGACCTACCGCGTGACGGCCATCGGCAACAAAGCTTTCGAAAATGACACTTATGTCACGTCGGTCAGCATCCCCGGGAGCGTCACCACCATTGGCGACTACGGCTTCCGAAACTGCGATTCGCTCACCACCGTGACGATGAGCGAAGGGCTCACCACCATCGGCGACTACGGCTTCCAGGGTTGCGACGCCCTGACGGCCGTCGACATCCCCGACGGCGTCACCACCATCGGCGACGAATGCTTTTCAAACTGCGACGCCCTGACGGCCGTCGACATCCCCGACGGCGTCACCACGCTTGGCGACTACTGTTTTGCCAACTGCCACGCTCTGACGTCGCTCAGCATTCCCGGAAGTGTCACGTCGTTTGGAAGTGGATGCTTCCGATACTGCACCAGCCTCACCTCCGTGACGCTGCAAGAGGGGCTCGGCGCCTTGGGGGACTTCTGTTTCGAATGCTGCGAGAACTTGACGTCCATCGACATCCCTAAGAGTGTCACCACGATTGGCAGCTACTGCTTTCAGGGTTGCACAAGCCTCGCGTCAGTCAGCCTCCCCGAGAGTCTCACCACCATCGGTGGCTCTTGCTTCGCGGGCTGTCCCCTCACCTCCGCCAACCTCTCCGAGAACCTCACCTACCTTGGAGGGAGAGCGTTCCAATCGACAAAGCTGACCGCCGTAACCTTGCCTGAGGGGTTGGCCGCCGTGGACGGTTACTGCTTCTCCGACTGCACCAGCCTGACGTCGGTCAGCTTCAAGGGGGCGACGGAAATCGGGGCCAATGCCTTCTCGGGCTGCACCGCGCTGGCCATGGTGGATTTCGGGCCAGGCGTGCCCTGCATCGGCGCAGAGGCTTTCAAGGGTTGCACCGCCCTCCGCGAGGCCCACATTGCGGGCAACGGCTCAACAGCCGTGAACAAATACGCGTTCCAAGGCTGCACCAGCCTCGCGTCGGTCAGCATCGGCGCCGGCGTGACCGCCATCTACAACTCGGCCTTCTCGGGCTGCACCGCGCTGGCCGACCTCACGATCGAGGACGCCGACGTGCCGCTCCACATGGGCTACGCGTACGAGTCCGGCATCCTCTTCGGCCGCTGCCCGTTGGAGAGCGTCTACCTCGGGCGTGACTTGGAGTATGACTACGTTATCCAAGGCGACCGCTCGCCGTTCTACGGCATCACCACGCTCCGCGACCTCGTCGTCGGCGAGCACGTCACGACCGTCGACGACTACTGTTTCCACGGCTGCACAGGCCTCGCGTCGGTCAGCCTCGGCAGCCACGTCGCGACGATCGGCGAATACGCCTTCTACGGCTGCACGGGCCTCACCTCGGTCAGCCTCCCCGCGAGCGACACCACCGTCAGCAACTACGCGTTCCACGGCTCGGGCCTCACGTCGGTGCGTTTTGAAGACAGCGATTCGCTGCTGACGCTCGGCACGTCCGTGTTCGACGAAGCCCCGCTGGCGAGTCTCTACCTCGGGCGCAACATTGAGGGGACGATCCGCGCCCTCTACATGACCGACCTCAGCTTCGGCCCGAACGTGACGCGCATCTGCGACTACGCGTTCCCCGACTGCATGGCCCTGACATCCGTCCGCTTGCCCGAGGGGCTCGACACGATAGGCAACAATGCTTTCTCGAACTCAGGGCTCACCTCCATCACCACGCCCGAGAGCCTGCGGAGCATCGGCGTGGATGCTTTCAGAAACTGCAACAACCTGACGACCGTCGCGCTCAACGACGAGCTCAGCGAATTGAGCTTCGGAGCCTTCTGGTTTTGCCAATCGTTGAAACAGGTGAACATCCCGTTGGGCCTTGACACGATTAAACCGTACACGTTCGCCGAGACGGCCTTGGAAACCGTCGCCATCCCCGGGCACGTCGAACTGGTCGACAGCGGTGCCTATACGTACTGCGAAGCCCTCAGGGAGGTGACCATAGCCGACGGCGTGAAAGCCCTAAAAGGCTACGTCTTCTCGAACTGCGGACAGCTCCGCGAGCTGACCCTGCCGGCCAGCCTCAGCACCATCGGGCACGACACCTTTCACGACTGCACCGCGCTGACCGCCGTCAGCCTGCCCGCAGGCCTGCGGCGTATCGACGACGACCTGTTCAGCGGCTGCTCGAACCTGTCCACAGTACACCTCGGCGCGGGGCTCGAAGTGATCGGCGAGGATGCCTTTGCCGACTGCCGTTCGCTCACGGCCATCACCCTGCCCCCGGCGGTGAAGCGCGTGGAGAGTGAGGCTTTCACGGGCTCCACGCTCCTGTCCGTCACGGTGCAGGCCGCCACGCCGCCCGAGGCCGAGGCTGACGCTTTCGACCCCATCCACTACATGAACGCCCTGCTCACCGTGCCCTTGGGCCACGCCGCCGACTATGCCGCCGCCCCCTGCTGGATGAACTTCCAGCGGCGCGCCGAGACCGTGGTCGACGGCATCCAGACCGTCCCGGGCGCCGCCAGCGGCCTGACGGTGCGCATCCATGGCCTCACCCTCACCGTCGAGGGCACCGAGGGCGCAGTCGAGGTCTACGACACGGCCGGCGCCCTCGTCCGGAGCGGCCGTGCCGGGCAGCCCATCGCCCTGCCGCAGGGTGGCACCTACGTGGTCCGCACCCCGGCCGGTGCGCGCAAGGTGGCGCTCTGACGCGCCACCCGGTCCGTCCCTTTCGCTGTTTCTCCGCCCCTGCCCGCGTTCGGTTTCCGGCCAGCGCCAGCAGGGGCATTCGTTTGCTTCGCCTGCGCTTCCGCACATGCTGCGGCTGCACACCGCGCGGCCCTTCACCCTGTCGTCGCGACCGTCATTTCTGTCGTCGCGACTGTTTTTCCTATCGCTGCGACCGTCGTTTCTGTCACTGCGACCGTGACGACCGACAGGGCGGTCCGAAAAAAAATAGCCCTGCGCGTGATTTTTTTCGGGAAAACATTTGGTGCGTTCACTGCGTTTGCCTACTTTTGCAGTGTACTAATAAACTATTACAGTATAAACCGAAAGAACGATGATAACGATTGACCACATCCGCTTTGCTTATGGACGCCGCCGCACGGCGGTGTTCGACGACTTCTCGCTCACGCTCGAAAGCGACTGCATCTACGGGCTGCTCGGCAAGAACGGCACGGGCAAGTCGACGCTGCTCTACCTCATCGCGGGCCTGCTCCTGCCCTCGCGGGGAAGCGTCCGCTACCTCGGCACGGAGACGCGGCTGCGCCGTCCCGAGACGCTCAGCGAGCTCTACCTGCTGCCGGAGGAATTCACCCTGCCGAAGGTGCGACTGGCTGAGTACGTGAAACTGCACCGGCCATTCTACCCGCGCTTCTCGGACGAGCTGCTCCGGCAGTGCCTCACAGACTTCGACCTGACGCCCGACCTGCACCTCGGCGAGCTGTCGATGGGGCAGCGGAAGAAGGCCTACATCAGTTTCGCGCTGGCCACGAACACGCGGCTCCTGCTGATGGACGAACCGACGAACGGCCTCGACATCCCCTCGAAGAGCCAGTTCCGCCGCGTGGTGGCCCGCAGCATGACGGAGGGGCGCACGCTCCTCATCTCGACCCACCAGGTGCGCGACATCGACGCGCTCCTCGACCACGTCGTCATGCTCGACGGGTCGCGCGTGCTGCTCAACCGCCCCGTGGCCGACATCTGCGCCGCGCTGCGCTTCGACGAGGTGGCGGCGGGCGCTCCCGTGGCCGACGCCCTCTACGCCCAGCCCTCGCCGGGCGGCCAGCAAGTGGTGCGCCGCAACGACGGCACGGCCGAAACGCCGCTCAACCTCGAACTCCTCTTCAACGCCCTGCTCGACCGCCCCGGGCTGGCCGCCGAAATCTTCCCCGAACCCTAAACCCACAGCGACATGAAAAACTTTGACTTAGGCCGCTTCGGCCACGTCCTGCGGCTCGACGTGCAGCAAAACCGCCGCCGCTACCTGAAATACCTCGCGGCCTGCTACCTGGCCTGCCTCTTGGTCGAGCTGCTCGTCTTCTACAAACCCTCGCGCCACGGGGCCGACCTCGTGGCCGCCATGCTCCACACGGCGGCCAACTCGTTCATCGCCATCCAGTTCTGGGCGATGCTGGCCGGGGCGAGCGCCCTGTTCGAGAACCTGAATACGAAAGGCGGCCGGCAGGCCGAGCTGACCCTGCCGGCGACGAATGCCGAGAAGTTCCTCTCGCGCTACCTCCTCTCGACCGTCGGCTTCCTCGCCCTCTTCCTCACGGGCTTCGTGGCCGCCGACCTGACGCGCATGGCCGTCTTCCCGATGTTGGGCCACAGCTTCCCGTCGGCCGTGCCGGTCGTTTTCGAAACGCTCTTCGGCCGTTCTGACAGCCTCATCACCATCAACGGCGAGGCCGTCAGCCGGGCGCTCTACGTGCAAGTCCATCTCGTGGCCACGCTCAGCATGATCCTGACGCACGCCTGCTACCTCGTGGGCAGCGCCCTGCTGCGCAAGAACGCCTTTGTGCTCACGTCGCTGGCGCTCTTCGTCCTGGCCGTCGCGGCGGGCTGGGTGACGGTGGAGCTCGCCGGCGCGCGCTTCGAACTCTTCACCTCGGTCGACGACACATGGCAGCTGGCCTGCCTGAACGCCGTGCTCTTCGTGCTCATCGTTGGGTGTTACTGGCTGACGTGGCGGCGCTTCACGCGCATCCAAGTCATTGGCCGTAAATGGTGGCGGCCATGACGTTCAAAGAAGGGAAGCCCATCTACGTGCAGATAGCCGACCGGCTCTGCGACGAGATACTGGCCGGGGCGTATGCCGCCGACCAGCGCGTCCCGAGCGTCAGGGAGTACAGCGTGCTCTTGGAAGTAAACGTGAACACTACCGTGAAAGCCTACGACCACCTGGCTCAGCGGGGCGTCATCTACAACCGGCGCGGCATGGGCTACTTTGTGGCGCCCGACGCTCCCGGCCTCATCCGCGCCGAACGCCGGAGCGCGTTCACCGACGAGGCGCTGCCCGACGTCTTCCGCCAGATGCGCCTGCTCGGCATCGGGGCCGACGAGCTCCTTGCGCACTGGAAAGAATGGGACGAAAAGCATCCGGACAACCGGTAGCCCCGACCGGAAAAGCTAACGCTGCGACAGGGAGACCTGTCCGGCTGACCGTCAAACCTATCACTCCGACAGAATATCATGTCACTCATTCACCTAAAAAACATCGAGAAGACCTATCACGCCGGCGCCCCGCTGCACGTGCTCAAAGGCGTTTCGCTCGACATTGAGCAGGGAGAGTTCGTCTCCATCATGGGCGCCTCGGGCTCGGGAAAGTCGACCCTGCTCAACATCCTCGGCATCCTCGACACCTACGACAGCGGCGAATACGTCCTGGGCGGCGTGCCCATCCGGAACCTCAGCGAGAACCGCGCCGCCGACTACCGCAACCGCATGATTGGCTTCATCTTCCAATCCTTCAACCTCATCCCGTTCAAGAACGCGCTCGAAAACGTAGCCCTGCCGCTCTACTACCAAGGTGTGGGCCGCCGCCGGCGCAACGCGCTGGCCATGGAATACCTCGAAAGGCTCGGCCTGAAAGAATGGGCGCACCACATGCCCAACGAACTGTCGGGAGGGCAAAAGCAGCGTGTAGCCATCGCGCGCGCCATCATTACGCAGCCCGACATCATCCTGGCCGACGAACCGACGGGCGCACTGGACAGCCAGACGTCGGTAGAGGTGATGAACCTGCTGCGCCAGCTCAACGACACGGGCATGACCATCGTCGTCGTCACGCACGAGAGCGGCGTGGCCTACCGCACTCACAAAATCGTCCATATCAAGGACGGCGTCATCGGGCACATCGAAGAGAACCCCAACCCCGACGCCTCGCCTTTCGGCGAGAGCGGCCTAATGAAGTGAGCGCCATGACCGACATGCTACAAGAGATCTGGGCCAACCTCAGGCACAACAAGCTGCGCACGGCACTGACGGGCTTTTCGGTGACGGTGGGAATCTTCCTGCTCATCGTGCTGCTGGGCTCGGGCAACGGGCTCATCCATGCCTTCGAGCACAATTCCAGCCAGATGGCCATGGACGTCGTTCAAGTCTGGCCGGGCGTCACGTCCGTCCCCTACGACGGCCTCATGAAGGGGCGCAGCATCCGTTTCGACAACCGCGACCTCACGCTGACGGAAAACGCTTTTCCCGACCGCGTCGTGCACGCCACGGGGCAGGTCTCGCAGACGGGCGTCAGCGTCGTAGCCGGAAAGGAGCGCACGACGGGCGAGCTGAAAGGCGTCTTCGCCGAATACGGTGAGATGAACAAAGTGCAGATGGAACGCGGACGCTTCGTCAATGCCCTCGACTTGCGCGAACGGCGCAAGGTGATCGTCGTCGGATGGAATTCGGCCGAGCATCTCTTCGGGCGGGCAGAGCGCGCCTTGGGACAGTATGTGACGGCCGACAGCTCGGCCTACCGCATCGTGGGCATTTATTCCGACAAAGGAATGATGGGCGGCTTCCAGGCCTATGTGCCCTTTACGACCCTGCAACTCGTCTACCGGAAAGGCAACACGGTCGAAGACCTCCTCTTGCGTACCAAAGACATCGACACCGAAGCCGCCGACTCCGTGTTCCAGGCCGACCTGCTCCGCTCCATGGCCCGGCTCCACCGCTTCGCGCCCACGGACCGCAGTGCCCTCTGGGTCTACAACTCGACGACCGGGGCCAAGGAGAGCGCCGAGGCCATGGCCATCCTGCGCAGCGCCCTTTGGGTTGTCGGGCTGCTGACGCTGCTGAGCGGCGTGGTGGGCATATCGAACATCATGCTCATCACCGTACGCGAACGCACCCATGAGTTCGGCATCCGCAAGGCGCTCGGCGCCCGTTCGTGGAGCATCCTGCGCTCGGTCCTCCTGGAAAGCGTGCTCATCACCGGACTCTTCGGCTACATCGGCCTGGTGCTCGGCGTGGCCGCCACGGAGTACATGGGCATCGTGGCGGGGCGCGAAGTCATCACCGTGGCCGACATGGAGCTGCCCGTCTTCCTCAACCCGACCATCGACCTCGGCGTGGCCGTACAAGCCCTGGCGGTACTCATCGGCGCGGGACTGCTGGCCGGCTTCTTCCCGGCGCGCAAGGCCGTCCGCGTGAAACCCATCGAAGCCCTGCGGGCCACGTAGGAGAAACGGCCGCACTGACAGGACGCCCTGTCGCACTGACGAGAAATCCTGTCAGGGCGACAGGAAAAACGGACAGCGCCGACAGGCGGAACAGTGAGCCACGGCCCATGAACCACACATAACGATTATCCTTCCAACCACGACGATATGAAATTTTTTGACCTTGACCAGTGGGACGAAATCCTGCAAACCATCACGCGGAACAAGTCGCGGAGCCTGCTGACGGCCTTCGGCATCTTCTGGGGCATCTTCATGCTCGTCTTCCTCATGGGAGGCAGCGAAGGGCTCCGGCGGCTCATGGCGAGCAACTTTGCAGGCTTCGCACAGAACTCCTGCTTCCTGATGACGAACACGACGAGCGAGGCCTACGCCGGCCTGCAAAGCGGCCGCGAATGGTCGTTGGAACTGGCCGACGTCGACCGGCTTCGCCACGGCGTGGGCGCCATTGAGACCGTCACCCCTCTCTGCGCCAAGTGGGGCGCCTCCTTCAAGAACGGGAACTACGCCATGAACGGCACGCTCAAAGGCGTGCGCGCCGACTACGCCGCCATCGAGGACCCGCACCTGACCTACGGCCGCTTCCTCACCGACACGGACGAGCGCGACTTCCGCAAGGTCTGCGTGCTGGGCAAGCGCGTCTGCGAGGAGCTCTTCCCCGACGTCGACAACCCCTGCGGGCGCTTCGTCTCGCTCGACGGCATCTACTACCAGGTGGTCGGCGTGACCAAGATGTCGAGCAAAATCGGCGTGATGGGCTCGGCCGAAAGCTCCGTGCTCGTACCCTTCACCACCATGCAGCGCCTCTATAATTGGGGCAACGACGTGATGGCCATCGGCTATACTGCCCGGCGCGGCTACACCGTCACTGAGCTTCAGCCCCAGGTGGACCACATCATCAAGAAAGCCCATCTCATTTCGCCGACCGACACGCAGGCCCTCTTCTCGTTCAACATGGAAGTCATGTTCCGCATGGTCGACAACCTGTTCCGCGGCATCGAAATCCTCGTATGGCTCATCGGCATCGGCACCCTGCTGTCGGGCGCTATCGGCGTAAGCAACATCATGATGGTCACCGTGCGCGAACGCACCAGCGAAATCGGCATACGCCGCGCCATAGGGGCAAGACCCTCGAACATCCTCACGCAAATCATGGCCGAAAGCATCGTGCTCACCATCATTGCGGGGCTCTTCGGCATCGCTTTCGCCGTACTGCTGCTCCAAGGCGTCGAAACACTCACCGCCGCCTCGGGACACGACGCCTCGTTCCAGATTTCGTTCGGCATGGCCGTCGGAGCCGCTGCCGCCCTCACCCTGCTCGGCGGGCTGGCCGGACTGGCCCCCAGCTTCCGTGCCCTGGCCATCAAACCCATCGACGCCATCCGCGACGAGTGATCCCGGAAATCCTTCACCCTGACAATAAAAAACAAACGTAACCATAAACCATCATGAAAAAGTTCTTGAAAATCCTTGCGCTGGTTCTCGTCGGCCTGCTGTTCGTCGGGACCTTCGTCTTCCTTTACCAGAAATCGCGGCCGGAACCCACCGCCTATCAGACCCTGACGGCCGAACGCCGGACGCTGGAACGCACCTCGGTGGTCACAGGCACCATCGAGCCGCGCGACGAAGTGCTCATCAAGCCTCAAATCTCAGGAATCATCGCCGAACTGTACAAAGAAGCCGGCGAGCAGGTGAAGCGCGGCGAAGTCATCGCCAAAGTGACGGTCATCCCCGAAATGAGCCAGCTCAACTCCGCCGAAAACCGCCTGCGCCTGGCCCGCATGAACGAACAGCAGTCGAAAACCGACTATGAGCGCATGAAGAAACTCTTCGACGACAAACTCGTCAGCGCCGAAGAGTTCGAGAAAACCCGACTGGCCTACAACCAGGCGCGCGAAGAACTGACCGCAGCCGACGACGCCCTGCAAATCGTGAAAGAAGGCGTCTCGCGCTCGAACGCCTCTTACAGCACGACACTCATCCGCTCCACCATCGACGGCCTCATCCTTGACGTGCCCGTCAAGGTCGGCAACTCGGTCATCATGAGCAACACCTTCAACGACGGAACGACCATCGCGTCGGTCGCCGACATGCAGGACCTCATCTTCAAAGGCACGATCGACGAGACCGAAGTAGCGCGCATTCATGAAGGCATGCCGGTGAAAATCACCATCGGCGCTCTCGAAGGCCGCACGTTCGACGCCCGTCTGGAATACATTGCTCCGAAAGTATCCACCGCGGCAGGCACGGCCAACCAGTTCGAGATCAAAGCTGCCGTCACCATACCCAAGGAGGTCCGCATCCGCGCCGGATACAGCGCCAACGCCGAAATCGTGCTCGAACGCAAGGAGGCGACGCTCAGCGTCCCCGAAGGCGCCATCGAATACGCCGGCGACTCGACCTTCGTCTACATACTGACATCAGAGAAGCCCCAGCAGTTTGCCCGCCGCGCCGTGAAGACAGGCCTGAGCGACGGCATCCACATCGAAATCGCCTCGGGACTGAAACCGGGCGACAAGGTGCGCGGAAACCTCGTTACGAATGAAAAATAGAACGCCATGAAACGCATTCTTCTCGCCCTGGCCCTCACTGCCTCATTGACTGCGGAGGCACAACAGCGCATGACCCTTGCCGACTGCATCAACTACGCTGTGGAGCGCAACGTCGACGTGAAACAACAAGACGTCACGCGGCGCAACCAAGAGCTCACCCTGCATACGGCACGCCACAGCCGCCTGCCGCAACTCTCTGCCGCCGGAAACCAGTCGTTCGACTTCGGCCGCGGACTCACTTCGGAGAACACCTATGTCAGCCGCAACACGCAGAGCACGTCGTTCTCGCTCAACGCCAACCTGCCCCTCATCACCGGAGGCCGCATCCCGAACCAGGTGGCGCAGGCCCGCCTCGACCTGGCCGCTGCCACCGCCGACCTCGAACGGCTGCGCGACGACCTGAGCATACAGGTGGCCGGGGCCTACTTGGAGGCGCTCTACCAGAAAGCCATGCTGCGCACGGCCACCGAACAGGTCGCACTGAGCCGCAAGCAGCTCGAACGCATCGAAGCCTTCTTCAAAAACGACAAGGCATCGGCCGCCGAAGTGGCCGAAGCGCGAAGCCGCGTGGCCACGGACGAGCTCAGCCGCGTCCAGGCGGACAACTCCTTCCGCTTGGCCCTGCTCACGCTGAGCCAACTCATCGAGCTTCCTGCGCCTGACAGCCTCGACATCTGCGAGCCGGAAGGACTGTTGCCCGCCCATGTCGACGGCAGCCCCGACGCCATCTTTGCCGCCGCCGTGGCCACGAGGCCGGGCGTCCGCGCCGACAGCCTGCGCATCGAGAGCGCCGAACGCGGCGTCCGCATCGCCCGCAGCAGCTACTGGCCCACCCTCTCGATCGGAGCCGGACTCGGGACGACCTATTACCGCACCAACGGTTTTGACAATGCCGCTTTCGGCCGCCAACTGCGTGACAATTTCAGCAAGACCGTCGGACTGTCGCTCAGCATCCCCATCTTTAACCGCTTCGCCACCCGCAACGCCGTCCGTCAGGCCGAACTGACAGTCGAAAGCCGACGCTGGCAGCTCGACGCCACCCGCAAGGCGCTCTACAAGGAAATCCAGCAGGCGTGGTACAACGCCGTGGCCGCCCAAGCACAGTTCGCGAGCAGCAACGTCGCCGTCGAAGAGGCCCAGACGGCCTTCGAACTGATGACAAAGAAATACGAGACAGGCAAAGCCAACGCCACGGAATACGACGAGAGCCGCACGAAACGCCTCCGCGCCGAGTATGACCGGCTGGCCGCCCGCTACCAATACATGTTCCGCATGAAAATCCTCGATTTCTACCGCGGCGTGCCCCTTGCATAAGCCCCGCTGTCCCCATAAGTTGTTCCCGAAAGACGGGCGCCGCGACCGGAAATTCCACCGCGGTGCCCGTCTTTCCTGTCAGGGCGACCGGAAAGGCAGGACGGCTGATGGGAAATCCCGTCAGCCGTCCCGCAAATCCCGTCAGCCACCCCGTCGGGGCACACCGAGCAACCGCCCGGCCTCAATGGGGAACCGACTTCGAAAACAGGTTGATCACCACGACACCCGCAATGATCAGTCCCATGCCCAACACGGCGGGCATGTCGAGATGTTGTCTGTAAACAAGGAATGCCACGAGCGAAACGAGCACAATGCCGGCCGCCGACCAGATGGCATAAGCAATGCCCACGGGCAGCACACGCAGCGCCTGACTCAGACAATAGAAAGACACCGCATAACCGATGATGACAACGACCGACGGCCACAACCGCGTGAACTGCTCGCTCGCTTTGAGCGTCGATGTGGCAATAATCTCGGCCACAATGGCCATAAAGAGAAAAAGGTATGCTTTCATGCCGCAAAAGTAATGCAAACGTGTGTAACAACAATCTGGAAACACAGGATTTTCGGACAGCCTCCCGAGTGCAGCCCACCTTTTCCAGAAGGTTCGAAAAATCCACACGGCCGACGGATTGTGCCGTTCCGGCACCGGGCGTCATGAATGGCGCCCCTACGGGCTACGCCGCGAACCAGCCGACGCCAAACAACATTCAACCGCCCCGCAAACGCACGGGCGCCACTTGTGACGCCCGGATGACCGACGCAAAACCACAAACCGGCCGACACAAAACAACATTCAACCACCCCCAAACGTAGGGGCGCCACTTGTGACGCCGGATGACCAACGCTACGCCGCGAACCGACCGCAACAAAACTGCAAACCAACCGACGACGCCCGCATCCACCGACGCCCAACGCGGCCGACCGATTGTGCCGTTCCGGCACCGGGCGTCATGAATGGCGCCCCTACGGGCTACGCCGCGAACCGGCCGACACAAAACAACATTCAACCACCCCGCAAACGCACGGACGCCACTTGTGACGCCCGGATGACCACCGCAAAACCGCGAACCGACCAATACAAAACCACGAACCGGCCGCAACACGCCACATCTGCCGACGCCAAACGCGGCCGACCGATTGTGCCGTTCCGGCACCGGGCGTCATGAATGGCGCCCCTACGGGCTACGCCGCAAAACGGCCGACACAAAACAACAGTCAATCGCCGCAAACGTAGGGGCGCCACTTGTGACGCCCGGAAAACGGCCGGGGTCACTCCTCGCCCTGATGCTGGCGACGATAGGCAAGGGGCGTCACGTCGAACGCCCGTTTGAACGCGAGATAAAAGGCTTGACGCGAACTGAACCCGGACATCAGACCAATCTCCTCGGCAGTGAAGTGGGCGTAACGGGCCTGTTTGAGTTGCGCGCAGGCATCGCGCAGACGATAGTGATTGACCATGGCGTTGTAATTGTCGCCCGTGTGCCGCGCCACGGCGGCCGCCACGTAGCGCGGCGTCGTGCCGAGTTCCGCAGCCAGCCGGCGTGCCGTGTAGGCGGGATCACGGTAGCGCTTCTCGACCACGATCTTTTGCAGGATGCGCACGTAAAGTTCATCGGCGGTGACGTCGCTCATCTGTCGGTGGTAAGCCCTTTCCGGGCGGGGCTCACGATCTTTTGGCTCAATCATGCGGCAAAGTTGCACTTTTTCTCCGAAACGTCGTGCACGGCTGCCGTGTTTTCCGTAATTTTGTCCAAAACAACAAAAGCCTATGTTACAACCCGAAGAACGCCGACGGATAGCCGGCCTGGTGCGCCGCCAGGTCGTGCCCGCCATCGGCTGCACCGAACCGATATGCGTGGCACTTGCCGTGGCCCGCGCCACCGAACTGCTCGGCTCGACGCCCGAACGCGTCGAAGTGCGCCTGAGCGCCAACATACTGAAAAACGCCATGGGCGTCGGCATCCCCGGCACCGACATGGTGGGCCTGCCGATTGCCATTGCGCTCGGCGCCCTCGTCGGGCGGCCGGAATCAGGGCTCGAAGTACTGCGCGACGTGACTCCGGAAGCCGTCGAGCGCGGACGCCGTTACGTAGAAGAAGGCCGTACCGCCATCATGCTGAAAGAAGACATCGACGAAAAGCTCTACGTCGAAGCCGTCTGTCGCACGGCTGGGCATGAAGCCACCGCCGTCATTGCCCACGAGCACACCCGTTTCGTGCGCCTCGTGGCCGACGGCGAAGTGCGCCTCGACACCTCCGGCGAAACAGGAGGCGACAGCACCGAAACGGACGAGCCGCAGCTCAGCCTCCGCAAAGTCTACGACTACGCCACCACGACGCCGATTGACGAAATCAGCTTCATTCTCGAAGCCCGGCGCCTCAACGAGACAGCAGCCCGCCGCTCGCTCGAAGCCAACTACGGCCACTGTCTGGGCAAGACCCTGACCCGGCCGCTCGGCCGCGGCATCATGGGCGACAGCATCTTCTCGCGCATCCTTTCGAGCACTGCCTGCGCCTGCGACGCCCGCATGGCGGGCGCCATGATTCCCGTCATGAGCAACTCGGGCAGCGGCAACCAAGGCATCTGCGCCACCAACCCCGTCGTGGTCTTCGCAGAGGAGAACCACAACACCGAGGAGGAAATGATACGCGCCCTCATGCTGAGCCACCTCACCGCCATTTACATCAAACAGCATCTCGGGACGCTCTCAGCACTCTGCGGCTGCGTCGTGGCGTCGACCGGGTCGAGCTGCGGCATCACGCTGCTCATGGGCGGCGGCTACCGCGAAGTGACCTACGCCGTGAAGAACATGATAGCCAACCTGACAGGCATGATCTGCGACGGAGCCAAACCGAGCTGCGCCCTGAAACTGACAAGCGGCGTCAGCACCGCAGTGCTCTCGGCCATGCTTGCGATGCAGGGCAACTGCGTCTCGTCGGTCGAAGGCATCATCGACGACGACGTAGACCGCAGCATACGAAACCTGACAAGCATCGGGGCCGAGGCCATGAACGAGACAGACCGCTGCGTGCTGGACATCATGACCCACAAAAGCCACCCCACAGCCTGACCCGCTGCCATGAAACTCCGCCTGCTCCTGACCGCCCTCTCCGCCGCTGCGGCCGTTTTTTCCGCCGCAGCCCCTATCGACTCTATCGCAGCATCCGACCGCGCCGCCGCCTTTCTGCACACCCTGCATCCGGCCCGGACCATAGCGGCAGTGCAGTCCCTGCCTCATCTTGGTGCACCCCGGGCGGCCTATGCCTTCACCGACGGGGCGGGCACGTTTGTCCTCGTGGCTGCCGACGACCGTCTGCCTTCCATCTTGGGTTACGGACAGACGGGCAGCACGGTGCCGCCGGCCTTCACCGGCCTGCTTGCCTCTTATGCCCGGCAACTCACCACCGCCCCGGACACCCGCACGGCAACCACTGTGACGACGCCCGCCGTGACACCGCTGCTGACGTCCGTCCGCGACCAATACGACCCGTTCAACCGCTCCTGCCCGTTCTACGTCGACGACAACGGCGCGGCAAGTACCGAACGCTGCATCGTGGGCTGCGTGGCCACAGCCTTGGAG
This sequence comes from Prevotella sp. CAG:755, assembly GCA_000431275.1. Classification (GTDB taxonomy): domain Bacteria; phylum Bacteroidota; class Bacteroidia; order Bacteroidales; family Bacteroidaceae; genus Alloprevotella. Next base: position 21,339 of record HF989231.1, read on the forward strand.
CAGATCCTCACTTATTATCGCCGCCCCTCGGCCCTTATAGACACCGTTTTCGCCCACTCGTCGCCCCATTTCACGACGACAGACGTCCTGCCCGGCACCCCCATCGACTGGGCACACATCCGCGACAGCTACGAACCGGGAAGCTACACCGACGCCGAAGCCACCGCCGTGGCCGACCTTTCGCTCTGGTGCGGCCAGATGGCCAAGATGAACTGGGGCACATCAAGCTCCGGGGCTTACGTGCGCGACCTCGTCCCTGAGGTGAGACGCGCCTTGGGCTACGGCTACACGCATTACGCCGACAGCTACAAATACCGCCCCGACGAATGGCGCGACATGCTTGTCGGCGAGCTCACCGACGGCCGCCCGGTGCTCTATGCCGGCAGCACGTATGCCATGGCGGCTCATGCTTTTGTGCTCGACGGTCTTGACTCGGAGGGCCGCTTCCACGTCAATTGGGGCTACGGCGGCGCTTACGACGGATACTTCCGCCTTGATGTCCTGCTCCCGTTCAATGCCGGCGCCGGGCCGGGCGGGACCGACCAGAGCCTAGGCTTCTTCTGCAACCAGGAGGCCGTCCTGCTTCATCCCGACGCCCTGTCCGTCAGTCTGCCCGACACACTCCGCCGCACGGGACGGGAGCTCAGCCTGACGTCGCTCCACTTCGAACGGCGTCCCGACACGAACGACGCCGTCGCCGTCCGCCTCGGCCTGCGCAACACGTCGGGCGAGCCGCTCACCACGCCCATCGCCCTGCTCACCCAGCCCGAAGGCGCAGGCCCGTCGCTCGAAGGGGCAGAATGCCTATGCTACACAGGCGTCAGCCTCACCGCCGGTGCCGACACGACCATCACGGCCTACGCACGCTTCCTCACCGGAAGCCGACGGCAACTCCTCTTCTCGGCCGACGGCGAAACAACATTCCACACACAGCCCATCGACATCGCAGTGACGGCTCCCGCCCAGCTCTCCGTGACCGGCATACAGCTCGACGCTACTGCCGACAGCCTCATCGCCGCCGTCATGTTCCACAACGAAGCCGGAAGCGGATGGAGCGGCGACATGCCTACATTCAGCCTCTTCGAAGGAAACCACGACAGCGGCAGCCACGACGAGCGGCACTACGTCCACCTGAACCTCGCGCCCGGCGCGGACACCACAGTCGTCGTCCGATACGGCGGGCTGCGCCCCTCGACACGCTACGACTTCTGCGTGCGCATCGACTGGCCCATCGTGGCGAGCCAAGAGTTTGTCACGCCCCCCGCCGTCGGCCTCACCTCCCCCACGTCGACCGACACGCCCGCCGATTGGTTCACCCCCGACGGCCGCCGCATCGCCCGTCCCGACAAGCCCGGCGTTTACATCAAACGTCAAGGCACCGCGGTGCACAAAGTGGCGTGGCCGAAACAATAAGCAAACATCCACTGATTTTCCAATCCACCGACCACCATGTCAACCGTTATTTACCCCTCTCCCATCTTCGGCCCCGTACATAGCCGGCGGCTGGGCGTCTCGCTCGGCATCAACCTCATGCCTGCCGACGGCAAGGTATGCACGTTCGACTGCATCTACTGCGAATGCGGATTCAACGCCCAACGTCGCCCGACGCAGCGACGGCCCTCGCGCCAGGCCGTGGCCGACGCGCTCGAAGCACAGCTGAAAAAGATGAGCACGGAAGGGCCTGCGCCCGACGTACTGACCTTTGCCGGCAACGGGGAACCGACTGCGCACCCGGACTTCGCCGGCATCGTCGACGACACCCTTGGCCTGCGCGACCGCTACTGCCCGCAAGCCAAGGTGAGCGTCCTGAGCAACGCGACGCTCGCCCATCGCCCCGAGGTGCGCGACGCCCTGCTCCGGGTGGACAACAACATTCTCAAACTCGACACCGTCGATGCCGAATACATCCGCCGCGTCAACCGCCCGACGGGAGCATACGACGTGAAGCAGGTCGTCGAGACGCTGCGCAGTTATGCCGGACAGGCCATCGTGCAGACCATGTTCATGAAAGGCCGTGACGCCGAAGGGAACGACGTCGACAACACAGGCGACCGCTACGTCCTGCCGTGGCTCGACGCCGTGCGGCACATCGCCCCGCGCGAGGTGATGATCTACACGGTCGACCGCGAGACGCCCGACCACGACCTGCAAAAGGCCACACCCGAAGAGCTCGACCGCATCGCCGCCCTGCTGCGCGAGGCGGGCATCGAGACATCTGTGTCGTACTGAATCGGGAGACAGAGGGTATGGATCCGTTTGCCAGAAAGGTCAACGAAGCGCTCGAACACCACTGCGGCATCGCTCCGGCAGGCCCTTTGCTGGTCGCCGTGAGCGGGGGCGCCGATTCCGTGGCCCTGCTGCGCGCCCTGCTCGCCACGGGACGGCACATCGAGGCGGCACACTGCAACTTCCATCTGCGCGGCGAGGAATCGGACCGCGACCAGCGGTTCACCGAACGGCTATGCGACGAAAACGGAGTGCGCCTCCACACCGTCGAGTTCGACACCCGGGCCGAAGCCAGCCGCCACAGCGAGAGCTTAGAGATGGCCGCGCGACGCTTGCGCTACGAATGGTTCGACCACCTGCTCAATACGCAGGCCTTGGAGGCTGTGGCCGTAGCCCACCACGCCGACGACAACGCCGAAACACTCCTCCTCCACCTCATCCGGGGCACAGGATGGCGCGGATTGGCCGGCATGGGTTGGCGCCGCGGCCGCATCGTGCGTCCGATGCTCGGCACGACACACGAAGAAGCCGTCGGCTACCTCCGCCGCTGCGGACAGCCTTACGTGACGGACAGCTCAAACCTCGTGCCCGACGTCAAACGCAACCGGCTGCGCCTCGAAATAATGCCCCGGCTACGCGAACTGAACCCATCAGTGGTCGACACCCTCGCCATCACCGCCGCCCGCATGGCCGAAGCCGGCCTGCTCATGGACAGTGCCGTCGCCGCCGCCCGCAGCCGCGTCTGCCGCCCGGCTGGCGACGGCTTGGACATCGACATCGCAGCCCTGAGGGCCGAAGTGGCCGTGCCGACCCTGCTGCACGAATGGCTCGCCCCTTACGGCTTTACGACGGCACAGACCGACGCCGTGACAGCCCACCTGGACGGCCCGAGCGGCGCCCGCTACGCCGCGCCGGGATGGCTCCTCGTGCGCGACCGCAGGACGCTGCGCCTGCGCCCGGCGCCCCACGGCTTCGAACCTTTTTCCCTCGACCGCGACGGCACATACGACCTGCCCGGCGGACGCCGCCTCAGCCGCACCACCCTCACGCGGGAGGCCCTCGGCGCCATCCCCCGCGACGCCGCGACGGCCTGCCTCGACGCCGACCGTGCAGGGGACCTCACCTGCCGCCCCGTCCAGCGCGGCGACCGCTTCCACCCCTACGGCATGAAGGGCTCGAAACTCGTCAGTGATTACCTGACCGACCGCAAGCGCTCCCTCACCGACAAGGCGCAAGCCTGCGTCGTTTGCAGCGGCGACGCCATCGCCTGGCTCGTCGGCGAGCGGCCCGACCAGCGCTTCTCCCTCACCGCCGCGACAACGCGCGTCATCGTCGTGCGGATTGAAAATAGAGAGGAATAAAAACGCCCGTAGGCGTAGGAATAACGATCAGCCGACCTGCACAAACGCACGTAGGGGCGACACAAGTGTCGCCCGGATGACCGCTGCCCGACGCGGCCGGCCATTACGCGCGGGGCGCATGTGCGGACGACTTCCGGACGACATGAATATCCCCCTACACTGCGGAAAAAAACGGTCAGCCGACCCGTTTTTTCTATCAGCCGACCCGTCGAAACGGTCAGCCGACTTGTTCTTCCCGTCAGGGCACCCTGAACGGGGAAGTCAAGCGAAAGCTTAACAGGATGGAACTTTAATCTCCACTATCTTACCGTCCGCGATCTTCACTTGCACGCTGTCGCCCATTTTCAGCTTGGTCACTTTTGACAACAACGGCGACGACACCGTCATCTTGCCCACCCCGTCGACATCAAGCTGACAAAAGCCCGTGAAGTTCTGCACCACGCGCGCCGAATGGACACCCTGTTCTGCCAGTTTGCGCCTCTCGGCTTCCCGCGCTTCCTCTTCGATCCGCAATTGCTCGGCGACATCTTTACGCACCGCTTCAACCACACGATTAAGCACGTCGCGGATAGTGTCGAACGTATTATACTCATGAAACGTCTTGACATCCTCTTCTTCCACAGTCTGTCCACGATGGATGCAGTTGTTCCGATGAATACGGAGGCTATACAGTTTGCCTTTCACGTCTCCCAAGGCAAGCATTCCGACCAAAGCGTTCGTTTTAATAACCATAGTAATGTATTCCACGGAAGCAGGACGGTTCGCGACACCCGGTGCAGGCGCTGTCCATGGATATCCAGCAGTCATCGTCGCCTCTTCGATAGCCTCAATAAGGTCGTCGATGTCCGGATACAACCAAGCGAGGAACCAGTTGGTCAGGCATTCCAACTGATTGAACGCGGCGATGGCGAAGAGGTCGAGCCGCGTATGTTCGCCGAGGAGCGCCTCGTCGTCGGCGCAGCGGCGTTCGTGCGTGACGAGCAGGAGGTCGCGGCGCGTCATGAGGGCGGCGTGCTCCATGCGCAGGTTGTCGGCCAAGAGCTGGTCCCTGACGCGGGCGTCGGTGACGAAGCTGTAATCCATGCTCGGCCGCCCGCGCAATTGCAAGGCTGCGCGGAGCACGCGCAAATCGGCGGCAGTATCCGGGGTAAGGTTGGACGAAGAAACGGGCGCAGACGCAGGTTGGACACCAAGCCGTCCGTGCTGTTGCAAGGAACTGCGGAACTCACGCAGTCCGGCAGCGTCATCAGGGGTAAGGCTTAACGAAAGAATAGCCTTGGATTCTGATTGTCCGCCCTCGGCCGCTTCCTCTTTCGGCGAGGGCGTGACCGGAGCGGCTTCCTTGATTTTCAGTTTCTCGCAAAGCGCCCGGCGGAACTCGGGGTTCTGACCAGAAAGTCGGGCGACGTGTTCCAATATATGGGTCAACTTTTCATCCATTGTGATCGGTTAGGTAGTTTTCTAATTCGGCCAGCAGCGCATCGACATCGACAGGCGGCTCACCTTGGTCGGCCTGTACGGCCGACGCCAGACGACGCTTGCCATAAACGGGCAGTGTGGCAAAGATCCCCGGAGCGTTCCCGGCCGGTTGGCTTCCGCCCGCCATGCCCGAGCCCGTAATGATCGCCACCGTGACTGCCCCTTGGCGATGAAGCAACAGGAACGGTATTCCTTTTGTCGCCCTGCAAAAAGACACAGCCATCCCCTCGCGCGGCGTCTGCGGCGTGAGGCGTCGGCTCACCGTCAGCGGGAGCTCCACTTGGGCGTCGTAGGTGTCGCCGCCCTTAGCCCGGTTGCGCGGCAGGGTGAACCGGCAGGAGGCCATGGCCGTCGGGGCCGACTGCGCGTCGGCGGAAGGGGCGTTCGTTTCCGCCGCGCTGTCGGACGAAGTCGGCTGCGAGGTAGGTTCGGCCGGAAAGAAGTGGATTTTGACCGTCGCCCCATATTGCTTTTCGAACTGTTCGAGTGGAACGGTCCATATGAACGTCAGTCCGTTCTCGCACTTCTGCGCCGACATGCTGGCGACAAGCGCATCGAAAGCGGCCTGCAAACGCGCGTAGAGCGGATCGGCCGTACCGCGCACCTGACGCACGAAGAGCAGACGCCCCTCGATGACGCGCGTCAGGTCGGGCAAGCGGCGCCGACCACGGCGTTCGGGCACGACGCGGTCGTGGCGCAAAAGCGCAGCCAAGGCGGCATCGTAGCCATAACGGCGCCAAACGTAAAGCACGGCGCGGAGGCTGCGCACGTAGTGGCGGCAGACGTTGACGCGCCGGTTGACGACAAGCCCCGTCACCTCCTGCCGCTGCCCCGAGCGCTGCACGCGCGTCTTCGCCTCGTTCATCTCGAAGCCCTCAACGGCGAGAATGCGTGCAAGCTCGGCGCGGAAAGCGCTCCCCTCTACGCAAAGGTTGTGCGGAGAGCTGAACGTGATGTCGTCGGCATAGCGCGTGTAGTTCGCTCCGCAGCGACGGGCCAAGCCGGTCAGCCGCCGGTCCAGACGGTCGCACACGGCATTGGTCAGTAGCGGTGAAGTCGGTGCCCCTTGTGGCAGGACGTAGATGGGGCGCGCGGGCTGCCCGTCGTCCCCGGGAGCTTCCACGCGCACCGTGCACAGGCCCGCCACGGCGATGGCTACCTCCTCGGTGAAGCCAAAGGGCGGCAGGAGCAAGCGGGCCTTGACCCGGGCACGGCGGACACTGGGGAAAAAATCGCGCAGGTCGGTGTTGAACACGTAATGTTGCCCGACATGCTTCTCGGCACCCGTGACGATGGAGCGCCCCGGGGCAAATCCCATGGCGCTCAACGAAGGCGTGTAGAGCGAACCGAGCAACAGGTTCAGCGCATGAAGCATATATTTATATGTCCCGGTGCGGGGCGCGGAAATGCGACGGCGACCGCCCGAACGCTTGGGGATGTAGAACTCGCGGTAGCGGCCCTGCGTGTGGTTGGGGTTGATGTAGAAATTAAACTTCGGCTGGGTGAAAGGATGATAGTCCTCCTCCCGCCCCGCTTCGGCCAGCTCGTCGTGACGGATGTCATTGAGCAAAAGGAGCAGGTCGGCGCGCGTCTTCATCTGCGCGGCACGCTCGGCTATCATCGCTTTGTCCATAATTGTTATATAGTCGTTTTGTGTTTTTACCCGTTACAAAGCAAATCCTGACACGTCGGGGCGGCGTTCCTCTTCTTCCAGTAGCAAGTACCATCACTCCAAAGAGTGGGCAAGAATTGCCTGATTCCTTTTTCAAATCATTCAACTCTTCACTTTTTCTCCCAAACAACAGCCACACTGTGACTACGTTGTTTGCAAGGCTTACGCACCAGCGTAATTTTCCCTGCCCTGACGGACAGGGACATCAGGCGAATGCGCCTGACAGAAGTCAAAAGGTTCCACGCCATGTGCCTCAACGTGTCAAGGATCGCTGTGTCATTCTTCTTCCGGAGACAGTGCAAAAATACGGAGATGCCTCCGAACGGGCAAATCAGTAGCGAAGTCTATGTTCGTCACGCCGACTGGCGTCAGACAATGCGCCACGCCCATTCGTTCCGCTTCGAGTTGTAAGCGTAGACGGCGAGTGTACCGACCAACTCGCCCTCCTGCCATCCCCGGCGGGTCATGACCTGCGGCGGGATGAAGACGCGGTCGCGCCCCTTGCCGACGAAATGAGCCGTGTGTGCACCGTTCGCCGTCACTTCACCGGCCACCCACCGACAGTAGTCCGACTGCGAGACGGCTCCCTCACGCTTCGTCGCGGTGAACAGTTCGATGCGTCCCTCGGGCGACACCTCGCCCATGCGCAGGTCGAGCACGTCGCCGGGCTGACAGGGCTTCATGCCACGCGGTTGCCTGAAATGGCCTTGCCGCTCACGGCCATAGACCACATGCACCACCTTTTTCTCCGCGTTGACGCCGACCACGACGGCCACACAAGAGGGACGGTCTGCATAAAGGAAGTCGTCAGTCAGCCGCAGCCAGTCAACCTTTGTCGCGGCGCCCTTTCCGCCGACTTCGGCGTACCAGCCTTCGCGCTGCCATGCCTCCATCTGGTGCGGCGCGCGCTGCTGTTCTTTCCGGCAGGTCTCAACCACAAGGTCTATCTGCTCGCGGGCTCCTCCGTAGTCACCTCGCGACAGATAGCGCGCAGCCAACAGCCCCCTCACACGGGTGAGGAAATGTTCCGGCGTGCGACAATGGACTGCGCGGAGCAGGCAGGCAAGCGACAGGTCGCCGGTCTCGGGCAAAGCCTCGGCCATCAGCTGCCACGCCCAGAACTCCGAACGCTTCTTGACGAGGAACGGCCGGAGCGTGGCCACCGCCGCCTCACCCCGTTGGCCAATGGCAAGCAAGAGTTTGCCCACATAATACCCCGGATAAGTCATCTCGGGATGAGCGTCGGCCAGTTCCTCGATGCGGGGAAGGAAAGCACGGATGCCCTCGCCGTCATGCGCCGCGAGCAAAGCCCGGGCATAGGCGATATAGGCGCCTTCGGCCAACGAGACGGGCTGCTGGCGACCATTATAGGTCTCGGGCACGTAATCCTCAGGCCGGAAATGCCGAAAGTCCCACCAGTCACAAAAACCGACATAGCCCGGCCAATCCTTACGTAAGCGATGGAACGCATTGAAAAGCGCAGAATAGGCCTCGCCCGGGCGAGTAGGATGCAAGTCGCGCACAGCGGCAAAAACGCGGTCGGCCACAGTCGGCACGTCCACGCCGCCCGGGTTCTTACCCAGCGTGGAAAGCACGCTCACCACGCGCCACAAGAGCGTGTCGCAAAGCAAGTCTTCCGCCGGACCCGGCTTCATGGCCGCCGCAGCGTCGACTTCAGAAAGAAAAGCGCCGAGGTTGTCAGCCGTAGGCCGGGACTTGTAAGTTTCAGCCAGTCCTTTACATCGCGCGTCGTGGCACCACGCCAAAGCCCGCCAGGCCCACACGTCGTCGGGATTGGCTTCAAATTCGGCCTGTGCCAACGCAAAGGCTTCGTCAAGGCGGCCCTCCTTGCGCAAACGGGTGACTTCGAATGATGACATAACTATTTGATTTTTTCAAGTATTCGGTTTAATTTTTCATCGGCCGTCCCCTGTTCCGACTTGGGCATGACGGCCGTCAGGACGCCACTTTTGTGATAGACTTGAAGCAAGGCGAAACGCGCATCAGTCTTCAAATAAAACACCACGTAGTAGTTGTCCAAATGCTCGACCACATTCGTCACAGCGACGCCCTCGTCAACACAAGCGGAAAGCAGCCGCTGGTAGAAGTCGGCCATCCCGGATTGAGAAGCCTCGTAACCGCACGACTGGGGCAAGTCGAACGCCTCATTCACAAGGCGGCGGAGTTTGTCGGCCAAGCTTCCATCATCCGTCAACGGGAGCGGTGAGAACGTGCCGGCCTTGTCGTAATGCGCTTCAAGGCGCAACGGCGATCCGTCGGGCAGACGGAAATCCCACTTCTCCAAGTAGTTATAATGGAGCATGCCGACCAGCTGAAAGGGCGAAGCCGCCAGCGCCCGCCTCAGCGAGGCGAGCTTCAGCCGCACGCCGGGAAGCAGATCGGCCTCATCCGGCAAGCAATCGGGGCACAACGAGGGTGAGAAAAAGTCGGCCGGTGCTTTCGACAAACGCTGCACCGGTTTTATTTCGAACTTCGACAAGGGCGTCAAGTGGGGTGCATGGACCGCGTAAAGCACGGACCGGGCGCGCGTCGTGGCCGTATAACACCAACGCAAGGCGTCGTCCGACAACCCGCACCGCCCCTCATAATCCACAAACACCGTGTCCCACTCTCCACCCTGTGCTTTGTGGCAGGTGATGGCGTAGCCGAACTTCACGCGCAGGGCATTGAAATACGGGTCGTGCTGCAAGGCGTCGGCGAACTCAGGCGAACCTTCTTTCGGCGCGGCCGGGCGCTTGCGCCAACGCATACAGAAGTCGACGTAAAGGGCTTTTTGTTGCCAAATGTCGTAATCGCGCGAAGGCGAGAAAAGCAAATCGTCGAGAATGAAGCAAGACACCACCTCCTTGACGCCCGGCACGTTGAGCCCCACCTGCCGGAAGCGCAACGAGACACGGTGCCGCTCGCCCTCGACGGTAACGGGCACATTTTCGTGCGTCTCCGTCCCGCCGACACGGCCGACGGTCACCATGTCACCGTTGTAGAGCTCGCATCCCGCCACATTGTAGTTATTATGCGTGACGAGGAGCACGTCGCCCTCACAAGGCCGATCGGCCGCACCGGGGAAGTAACGCTCACGACAAGCCGCATTGAGGCGAGCCGTTTGTGCGTTCGAATAACAGACCATCACCCCACTTGCCTCCACCGACGGATGGGGGAAGAGCCCGCAGAAACGGCTGACCATGTCAAAGGCTTCGACCGACCGCACGTCGGTGCCGTCAGGTGTGATGCAAAACGTCGTGCGCTCACGCTTGGACAGTCCGAGCAGGTCACGTAAGCCGACGGCTGTTTGAAGGATGCCGCTCCCTGCCTGCTGGCGAACCACCTCGGAGAGTTGCGCGCTCTCAACGGTGAAACCGCGGGCACGGAGGCCGTCGGGGTCAAGCGCCTGCGAGCGCGCGTCGCCCACCGGAGGAAGCTGTGCCTCGTCGCCGACGAAGATGAGCTTACCGACATGCAATTGACGGACATACTGCAACAAGTCGGTCAGCAGGCGGCCGCTCCCGAACTCGCAGAACTCGTTGCGCGCGGCTACGTCCGAAACCATCGAGGCCTCGTCGACCACAACGACTTGGGGCACGAAGTCACTCTTCCCGACCAATGGAAAAACATAGCGGTATGTCTTTTTTGAAGAGTCAGGATTGTCGATTTCCTTACACTCCAACTTCCTCGAATAGATGGCACGATGGATGGTCGAGGCGTCGGATCCTGTCGCATTTTTCAGCACCTTGGCCGCGCGCCCCGTCGGAGCCATCAGCGCAAAAAGCACCCGACGGCGCCTGAGCTCAGCCACAAGCTGGCGCAAAAGGGTGGTCTTTCCGGTACCGGCATATCCCCGAAGGACAAAGACATCCGAAGAATTGTCCAGAAAGGCGCGCAGCTGCGCGAAGGCTTCATCCTGAGCTTGGGTGAGTATGATGGTGTCTTTCATCTCTATATTAATTAATGTGTATCGTTATCTTGTTCCGTTTGACAGCCAGTCCTCGCCTGCGCCCCGCACAGCCCGTAAGCCTCGGCCACCCCCCGCACCCACTCCACGACTTTGGCGCGCACCCCGGCGGGACTGAGCACGACCAACTCGCCGCCAAAGGAACAAAGCTCACGCACAAGCTCGTAATTGGGCACACACCTAAGCGCAAAAAATGCCCCGTCTTGCAAATCGGGATGGGCGACGGAAAGGGCTTCCCCCTCATTCCCGCGCAAATGGACCTGCGATTCATGCAACGGTTTAGTCAACACATATCCCTTTGCACGCTCTGAGGCCCAAAAGACAATCCGTTCGGCTTCCGCATCATCCAAGAGAGAGACACCAACGACGTCCTCAAAACATTCGGCCATGTCACCGGCATATTCACGATAAGGTATGGCGGAACACAAATCGACGCGGTCAAGGCGGTCAAGGGCAAAGGTCAGCAGGCGCAAGCTGTCGGTGGGACCTGCCACTAGAAACCAGCGCCGGTTGTACTCCCGCAGTTGATAGGGGTATACGCACACCGAACGCACATCAGTGGGCTGAGAAAAGATATGATAGTGCAAACAAACCGTCACTCTGTGGACAATTGCCACAAAGAGTTCACAGAAAAAAGCGGGGTCGCCCAAGGGATTACGGGTGAAGCAGACGACAGGACGAGAATACTCCCCGAGGCCCAACTTCCGACGCATCTCTTCAATTCTAGGCCGACCGGGCAAACCGTCAAATTGGCCAAACAGGTCCAACACGCCCGACAGGAAATGGCGGTCTTCGTCCGTGATGGTTTCCTTAAACACAGAAGCGTCCCGCACGGCGTAGCGCATGCAATGGTGTACGACCACATTTCCCGTGTCGGGCGAGACGTGGCGAACCTCATAACGCTCAACCGCTACCGCCCCGGGCATCTCAGACGAAAGGTAGTGCACGTCCTTTTGCGTTTGCCGCAAACTGACAGGCGGACAGCCCATGGCAACCAGCTGACGGTTACACTCGTTGTTGAGGTCCTCCATGCGATAATCGCGATACGGATTTCCCAACATCGCGTCAAGCAGGCGGTAACGCGTCATGGCACTCTTGTTCTTCGGCATAACCTTTCTGTATTTCGTGTCTTTCTCATAGTGTGGCTGCAAAGATACGGCAGGCATGCGAAACCTATGTTCGCGACGGCCATTATCCTGCGGCGCGGGAAGACGGCCGTCTTCCCGCGTCACGCTGTCAGTCGCTCATGAAATGGTTGATAAGATCGTTGACACGGGCGATACGCTCACGAAGGGGCGATGCTTTCCTCGCCTTTGCGGTCGCCCTATCCGTATTTTCTGTCGCTGCGACAGGATTTTCCGGCGCTGCGACAGGAATTTCTGTCGCAGCGGCCGTCTCATCCGCTGCGTCGGATGCGGTTTCGTTCGGCACGGCACCTTCATAGTAAAGCGCGATGATATCGTCGTCCGACAGTTCGTCGGGCGTCTGCGCAGCAGGCGGCTGGCTGTCAAGGCCTGTGGCGATGATGGTGATTTTGACATCCTCGCCGAGCGCTTCGTCTTCATACATTCCCCATATTGCGCGTACATCCGGAGGGAACGAGGCGGTGAAACGGTTGACGTCGGCAATCTCGCTGATGCGTATGGGGGATTCCCTGCTGGCATAGAGGACATAAAGCAACTTGCGTGCCCGCGTGATGTCGTTCTCCTGCAAGAGGGGCGAATGGAGCGCATTGACGATGGCCTCGCGCACCCGGTGAGGCCCGGAGGCACGTCCTGAGACGATGATGGAGCTCCCGCCGTCGCGCATGATGGTGTTGACGTCGTTGAAGTCGCGGTTGACAATGCCGAGGACGGTCACGATTTCCGCAATGCTGCGGGTGGCGACGGCAAGGATGTCGTCGGCCTTCTGGAAAGCCTCGATGACCGGAAGGTCGCCCTTGCTCTCCAAAGCGCGCAGGCGTTCATTGTTGATGACGATGAGAGCGTCGACACTCTTTCGCATTTCGGCCAGCCCGCGCAGGGCCTGGCGGATTTGCCACGGCCGCTCGAAGAGGAACGGAAGGGTGACGATGCCCACCGTCAGCACGCCCATCTCTTTGGCCACACTGGCCACAATGGGAGCAGCCCCGGTGCCCGTTCCGCCGCCCATGCCCGCCGTGATGAACGCCATGTTCGTGCCGTCGTCAAAGAGATGACGGATCTGCTCGATGCTCTCTTCGGCAGCCTCCTTGCCCTTCTGCGGGTCGCCGCCGGTGCCGAGGCCCGTCGAACCAAGCTGCAAGAGCAGGAGACCGTCTTCGCTGTCAAGCACTTGGCGGTCGGTGTTGCACAAGATGAACTCGACGTCTTTGATACCCTGCTGGGCCATGTGCCGGACGGCATTGCCGCCACCCCCGCCAACGCCTATGACCTTGATAAGATAAGGAGGCGTCGTCTCGTTTCCGGGGACGATGAATTCGGGCGCAAGCCCCGTCTTTCTGTTTGCTTCATTTGAATGGGTCGTCTGCATTTTTGTATCGGTTAAAACAAATAAACGGACAGGAACTGACAGCTCGCATGAACAGCCACACACCACCGAGAAGACAGGGTATGGCTCGTGCAGACTGTCACAAAGCGGATGCAGAAATATATGGTGTTTTCCTAAAAACAGCCGGCCATCCCGACAGGAACAACGGCCAACCGGCGTCACAGCACAAGAGTCCCGGCATTCCGGGAATTTGTCCGAACGACATCCTAGCTTCGCCTGCCAAAGTTAGCGAATTGTCCGCAACATGCGGCACTGTATTAAAACTTTTTCAAACCTATGCCGAAACGACCAGGCGGATTTTGTGTGGATCAGCCCAGCCATTTCGCGAATAGCAGCAGGTTAGAGCACTTTTTTCGCCGAAATGTTTGGAGGTTTCAAAATAACTCCGTATCTTTGCACCGCTTTTGAGAGATAAAGCCACGGCAACGCCGCGAAACGAAATGGTGCGTTAGTTCAGCTGGTTAGAATACATGCCTGTCACGCATGGGGTCACGGGTTCGAGTCCCGTACGCACCGCGAAGCGAAGAGGAGCTTTCCGTCCGATGAGGAGAAAGCTCCTCTTTTTTTGTATGCCGACAAGAACGGCGCCCCGGGCGTGCGGTCGTTTCCGCACTTCGCCCGGGGCGCCGCTTGCTTATGCCATGCGGGAGGCAGCCCTGTGGCTGTCCACCGTGTGCAGCGGGGCGCGATCCGGCGGGCCGGACTGTGCGCCCCGCGTCTGTGTCAGGCGCCCGCCATGAAGGCCTCGTAGAGCCGCGCGAGGTAGTCCGCCGAAGCCCGCACGACCTCGACAGGCACCTTCCGGTTCTCAAAGGCTTCGCCGTCGACGTCGCAGCCCGGCGCAAGGAGGGGCGCGTCGAAGAGGGAGGGGTTGAGATAATCCTCGGCACGGCGGACGTCGGAACGGAAGAGGTAGCCCGCGCATGAGTTGGCCATGCAGAACGGCTGGTCGTCGTTGAGGCGGTTGTCGTCAGCCTGGCCGGCATAACAACCGATGGCCCGGTCGTCCCAATAGTTCAGGACGACGCCGCGGTCGGCAGCCACCAAGGTTTTGAGCAGCAGCCACGAACGCAGGTAGGCCGTGGGCGTGAACGTGGCGGCCGTGAGCTCGTAGCCCGTCGGGCGGAACGCATCGGCAACGCGGTGCTTCAACTCCGCCAGCAGGTCGGCCGAGGCGAGCAGCGACAGGAAGTCGGCGTCGCGGTAAGCCCGCCCGTAGTCCGTTCCATAATCATAAGTATGATAGTAAGTGCCTTCGCCGTCCCACGTAGCGTAACCGACATGTCCCACGCCGTCGCCCCAACCTTTCAAGAAGCGGTAGAGCCAATAGAAAGCCGCCAAGTCGGCCGGGGCGTCGCCACCGTGTCGGCAGAGACTGAGCGCGACGAGGTTGTCGCGGCGCCGGCGGGCGTCGTCCGTCGTGACCGTGCTGCCGCCCAGCACACTGAGGTCGAAACGCAGGGCGTCGTCCTCCTCCCATGCCGCCACGTCGACCCCGGACGCGGCGAGGCGGCGCTTGTCCTGCTCGTCGGCGTCGAACCAGCGGGCTATCGGGACGTTCGCGACAGGCTTCAAACCGGCTCCGTCGCCGAGGGTGTCCGCCGTGAGCAGGCCGTCGACGTCCTCGGCGCAGTCTACAAGTTGCAAGACGTAGCGCCAGTCCACATAGCCGCCGCCGTCCGGACGCTGGCGACCGAACTTCTTGTCCGCAGCGTTCTTGCAGAGCCTGCGGGCAAAGCGCACGACGTCGTCGCCGAACGAGGCCGACGCACCGAAGCGCTCCGCGAACGCCACGAGGGGCAGGAGGACATCCTCAGCCTGCCGACGGCGCAGCCAGGTGAAGAGGCCGTCCGTCCCCTCGCCCTCATAGAGCAGGCGGCGCAGGGTGGCGAGCAGGCCGCGCAGAGCGCCGTCGCGCTCCACTTCGCCGACCACAGTTTTCAAAGCCGTAAAACAACGGTGCACCTCGGCGAGCGTCTCGTCCAGCTCCCCGTCCGCTTTCAGGAACAGGGCGTCGAGCCTTTCGCGCCGTAGTGTCTCGCTTACCTGTCGCCGTCGCATTTGCCAGAACCACACGTAGAAGTCGCGGCTCAGGGCGTCCGACGTCCGCTCGCCGCCCTCGTGGTCATGATGGCGCCAGCACCAGTCTTCGCGGTCTTCCCACTCGCGGGCACGGACGCTGCGGGCGTCGCCCGTCACGCGGCTCAGCAACTGCGGCTTCAAGTTCTCGGTGGCCGTAAGGGGCTCGCCGGTGGTGTTGATGACCACGAAAGCCTCCTCGCCGTGCTGGCGGTCACCCATGTCATAGTAGACGAAGCGCAACTCGTCGAGGACGTAACGCCCGAAGTCGCCCTCGTCCACGCCGGCCGCGTCGAGGCGCGCCTCAATCGTACGCACGGCGGCCAGCATGGAGCACGCCGAGGGGTCGAGGTCGTAGGCGTGGCGGTACCAGTCGGGCGTCTGCGTCTTGTCCTCGCCCTCAGCGGGCGGCAAGACGCCGCTACGGTCGCAGAAATAATACCGCGACAAATCGCCAAGGAAGCTGAGCGTGCTCTCGCGCACTTCGTAGCTCAGTCGGACGTCGCCGGGGAAGCCTTGGAGGTAGCTGGCGAACTTCACGCCGTCGATGCGGTGCGTGAGAACGCCGACGAGGAGGTAGAGCGTGGTAAAGCGCTGCTGCCCATCGCAGAGCATGACGCGCCCGGCCACCTCCTCGTAGCCGTAGAGCACGCCGAGCGTGCGGGCTTCGTCGGCGCGGAACGCCTCGATGAGGTCGTCGACAAAGGCGGTCACGAGCTCGCCTTGCGCCTCGCGGTTACGCCCGTAGGTCTCGCTGCCCCAGCAATAATCCCGTTGCAGGTCGGGCACGACGAGGCAGTGCGGCGTGCCCAAGAGGCGGCCGAGGGTGTATTCCTCGCCGCTTTGGAAAGTATGATAGTTACTCATGGTATAACGTTTTGACTTGTTCCTGGATTTCTTCGTAGTAGTCCGCGATTTGCCGGGCGCCCCACGCGGTGGCCGCGAACTTGGACACGGTGTGCAGCAAGTGGCGGCTGCGGAAAGCGTCACTGCTGACGTCGAAGAAGGCGGTCTTTTTCTCTTCATAGCTACGGGCACCGAAGGCCGAGTTGTCGCGTCCGTAGAGCAGGACGAGGTTGCCCACGCAATGCTCGCTCAGGGGCTGGCCGCCAGCGGTGCGGATCTGCGCGCGGTCGAGCCACCCGGGCGTTCCCGCGCAGACCTCTTCCTTCTCTTCGGGCGTCAGCTCGGCGCCGTCGCCGCGGCGGAACGTGCCGTCGGCGTCACGGTGAGACACGCGAGCCTTGGGCCAGATGTGCTCCAACGACTTGGCGCCCCAGACGGTGAAGTCGAACTTGCGGCCCAGCCGGTTGTCCTCGACAAGGTTAAGATAGAGCAGGAAGCCGAAGCACGCCGCCTTTGCCTCGTCGTCGTTGTAGGCATCCGCCGCGGCCAACAGGTGCTGCAAGCGCGCTTGCTTCTCGTGCAGTCGCCGCTCTTTTTCCTCCGCGTTGCCCTGACCCTCGCCTGTGATCTCCTGATGGGTGGCGCCAGCCAGGCGGCACTTGGCGTAGCGGGCCAAGGCGTCCGCGCCGTGGCGGTGACGGAGGAAATAGCGGAGCGTGGCGTAGCGTTCGTCACGCCTCGGTGCGAACAGCAAGGAGAGCCCGAGCCAGTTGTAGGCCACGGGGTCGGCATAGACGTCCTCAATGGCGGTCTGGATGCTACGCAGGCGCTCGAAGCAGTCCTGCGCGTCAGATAAGAAACGCATGAAAGCGCTGCGGAACGCCTCGAAGCTGAACCGGTTGGTCTTTCCCTCCGACCAATCCCAGAGCGCGTAGTCCAAAAGCCAGCCCCAGGGCGTCTGCACATTGAAGAAGCGCTGCACGTCGGGGTGGTTCCACCAATAGAGCCAGCGGTCCCACTCGCGGGCGCAGCGTCCGCGCCGGGCGGCCGTCTCCCACTGCGTGGCCGCCCACTGACGGATTTCATCAAAGTAGTCGTCCAAAGTCGGGACGCCGCCGAAGTCGCCTTCGTCTTCCTCTTCGACCGGTTCGCCTTCCGTGGCCAAACGGCGCAACGCTTCGGCCTTGGCGAGCTCTTCGGCGAGCATCGTGGCTTTGGCGCCGTTCATCATCGTGAACGTACGGACGGCCTTCTCCGGCGTGTCGACGGTCAGATAGATCACCCTGACCCGATCCAAGAGCCAGTCCATCAGGCTTTCACGCTCTTCTTTCGGCCGTTTTCCCCACCGACTATGGATTTGCCGGAGGGCTTGTTTGAAGTAATAGATGTCCTGTTCGTCTTCCCTGTTGCCCTCTGCTTCGCTGCCCGTCAGCTGCGGGAAGCACTCGTCGGGCTGCTGGTCGTGCAGCGCGTCGAGGAAGCGCTGCGAGGCGGCGCGGACGTCGTACTGCAAGCGGATGGGGCGGATGGCGTCGGGACCGCCGAGGTACCAGAGGATGAGGTAGAACGACGTGACGCGCTGCTGGCCGTCGATGAGGACGAGCCCGTCCGTGCTCTCACGGACGGTGACGCCTTGAAGGAAGTAGTCGGTGTCCTCGGCGATGCAGAAGGCAATGTCCAGGTTACTGAGGAGCGTTTCGAGCGCCGAATTTTCCTCGACGCCTCCGGCCGACAGGAGTTCTTTCACCGCCCACTTGTATCCCCGTTGGTAGTCGGGGACGATGAGCGTCTGCTCCTCGCGCCCGCCGGACGGGTGGAGGAGGCTTCGCATGGTTCTGAATGTGGCTTCACTCATACTTTTACATATTATTATAGGAGTAATCAATCCTTGTTGGGGTGTAATCAATTTACCGTCACCCGTAATCGGTACGATATATGGAGTTTTCGCCTTACGTGCCGCACGGGGTGGAACGTTTTTCGCGCTCAAAGAAACGACGATTCGGGCATCCGCCGCCCCCGCCGGTTGGTTCAAGTTGGTTCACGGCGAGAAAAAGACGCCCCGCGCCGCAGGCGGACGCGCCGCCACGCTGCGTCGAAACCGTACCGCAGCCGTGGCTCTTTCCCCCATCCCGGCGGCCGCACGGCTCACTCCGCCGCTTTGAAGTTGAAGAGGGGGCAAGCGTGTCGTCGACGTCGACGGTCTCGCTGAGGTAGCGCCGGATTTCGGCGACCGGCTTGTAGGCCATCGGAGCCTCGTCGCGGGTGTCGGGGGTGACGGTCTCGCTGTACACGCCGGCCATCGCGGCGCCGTAGTCGGCCATCGTGATGCGCTCGAAAGCCTCGCGGCGGCTCATGACGCGGCCCGCGCCGTGCGGGGCAGAGTGGTTCCAATCGGCGTTGCCGCGCCCGGTAGCGAGGAGCGCCCCGTCGCGCATGTTCAGCGGTATGATGCAACGTTCGCCCTGCCGTGCCGAGATGGCGCCCTTGCGGATCACGTTGTCCTCGCCGATATAGTTGTGCACGCTCTCAAAGGCTTCGTCGCGCAGGGCAGCGGGGTTGACGGACCCGTCCGGCCGGGCGGCCAGATGGCCGAGGATAAGGTCGGCCACGAGACGGCGGTTGATCGCCGCCCAACGCTGGCAGAGGCGCATGTCGTGCAGGTAGTCGTCGCGCTCCCGGCCTTCGAGCCAAGCCAGGTCGGACGGGACGGACGAGGGGCGCATCCTGAACGAACCGCGCAGCCGCCGGATGGCCTCTTGCAGTTCGCCGCGACGGCCCGCCGCCTTGTATGCGGCAATCAGGCGCTCCTGCTCGCGCATCAGCTCGGCCCACCCCGACTGGCACTTCACTGCCAGTTTCTGGTAGAGACTGGCCACCTGTTTCCCCAAGTTGCGGCTGCCGGTGTGCACGAGGAGGTAGAGCCGCCCCTGACTGTCGCGGTCCACCTCGATGAAGTGGTTGCCGCCCCCGAGACTGCCGATGCTCCCCCGGATGCGGTCGACGTCGCGCAGCTCGCGGTAGCAGCGCAACTGCGTGACGAGCTGCCGGGCCTCGGCGCGGCGCGCGGCATAGGCGACGGGCAGGGGCTCGTAGTGCGCGTCGCGGAAGTCGCGCCCCGAGGGGATGGCCGCGCGGATAAAGGCGGTCAGGGCGTGCCCGTCGACGTGGCGCAAGGCGCCAAGGGACTGCACGAGGATGCCGCAACCGATGTCGACACCCACGATGTTGGGGACGACTTTCTCGCCCAGGTCGCCCGTGAAACCGATGACGCAACCCGCCCCGGCATGGACGTCGGGCATGACGCGCACCCGGCAGCCCGCAAACGCCGGGATGGCCATCAGTCCGCGCAACTGGTCGAGGGCTCCGGGCTCGACGCGGTCGGTGAAAATCTTGACGTCGTATGTGTCCAACGTGATCATATCGCGAAGTTTTTGTGTGATACGGGGCAAAATTACGCCCCACTCCTGCCAACCTGCGGCACAGGCCGGGCGTTTTTCGCCCCGTTGTGCCAAAAATGGCGGACAGGGCAACAGAATTTCCCGTCGCCGCGACCGAAACGACGGGAAACGTAGGGGCGACATTCATGTCGCCCGGCAGACAGCGCGACCACACGCAAGCGACGACGGCCGCAGGGATGGCATCTCCACGGGTCGGCTGACAGAAATTACGGGTCGGCTGACAGAAATTTCTATCCGGCTGACCGTTTCGACGGGAAACGTAGGGGCGACATTCATGTCGCCCGGCGTACGGGCGCAACCGCACGCAAGCAGCGGCGGACGCAGGGATGGGCGCAGCGACGGCGGGCGCGAAAGTCTGCCAGCCGGCCCGCATCCCCGCACCGGGCGGCGAGAAACCGTAATCCGGGTAATAAAAGCCTCGGCGAGGGTAACCGCCGAAAGTAGCGAAAGGGCTATCTTTGCAATCAGGTATGACAATTTTATCCATCCCTGTCATGAAACATACAATAATCACTATGATTGCAAGCCTATTTACCATGGGAACAACAGCCATGGCACAGCCCACGCCCACTCCCGGCGTGGACGGGAACAAGTACGTGCCCTATGAAGAGCGGACAGGCAACGAATCCATCGTCTACTTCACCCGCAAGCTCAACCCGGAGGGCCTGATCAACGCCTACGAGCAGGTGTCGGCACACATTGGCGGCCGCGTCGGTGTGAAACTGCACACCGGCGAGCAGCACGGCCCGAACATCATCCCGGCCGCCTGGGTGAAGGAACTCATCACGAAGGACCTGCCCGACGCGCACATTGTCGAAACGAACACCTACTACGAAGGCGACCGCTACACCACCGAGCAGCACCGCAAGACGATTGAGGTGAACGGATGGACATTCTGTCCGGTCGACATCATGGACGAGGAGGACACTCTGACACTACCGGTCAAGGGTGGCAAATGGTTCGACAAGATGTCGGTGGGCAGCCACTTGACGGACTACAACTCACTCGTCGTGCTCACTCACTTCAAGGGCCACACGCAGGGCGGCTTCGGCGGGAGCAACAAGAACATCGGTATCGGCTGTGCAGACGGCCGCATCGGAAAGGCTTGGATACACACCACCCCGAACCAGGACGACCAATGGGACATCGCCAAGGAGGAGTTTATGGAGCGCATGACGGAATCGACGAAAGCCGTCGTGGACTTTTTCGGCCCCCACATCACGTATGTCAACGTCATGCGCAACATGTCGGTCTCGTGCGACTGTGAAGGCCTGGCCGCCGAGCCTGTCGTCACGCCCAACGTCGGCATCCTCTCGTCCACCGACATTCTTGCCCTCGACCAAGCCTGTGTCGACCTCGTCTACGCCATGACCGAGGCGGAGCACCATGACCTCGTCGAACGCATTGAGAGCCGCCACGGCTTGCGCCAGCTGTCGTACATGAAAGAACTGGGCATGGGCAACAATCGCTACGTCCTCATCGATCTGGACAACGGCGGACGCCGCATCACGGCGGCCGAGGCTGTCAAGGGGCTAAAACCATTCGTCAAGGAATAAGGCGCGGCGGCACAAAGCAGACACGGAGCCCGCAAACCATGGCACGGGAAACGCACAGGCACCTTCCCGAACGCCCTGAACTCCACAAAAGAACTCCCCGGCCGGACAGTTACAACCCTGTCGGCCGGGGAGTTCTTTTCGTAAACTGCCAGCGCGCCACGAGACGCGGCGGCACTATACCAAATGTGCAACGAGCTCCTCGCGGTCGCCGGGGAGCAGGTCGATGACCGGCACTTCGATCATCGTGTAACAACCGGGCTGCTGCTTCATGGCTGCACGTGCCACGCAGACCAGCACTTGGCCCGTCAGGGCGGGGTTGTTGATGCGCATGTTGAACTCAAAGAGCTGGTTCTGTGTCCGTCCGCTGACGCCCTTGCGCGTCAGGTTGACGCCGTGACCCATGTCGAGGAGCGCGTCGACCGACGGCACTTCGATCACGTGGGTCTCGTCGCTGGCGAAATAGGGGTCCGCTTTCACGGCGGCGGCGATGTCCTCGAACTTGTAGCCATCCTCGACTTCCACATAGACCATGCGGCGATGGATGCCCTCCCCTGTGGGAATCGTCATCGACAGGGCAGCCTTGACGCCCGGCTTCGACTTGACGGCTACCGTATGACCCATGCTCATGCCCGGGCCGAAATTCGTGTAGGTCAGACCTTTCGGGGCGATGGCCTGCAACAGGGCGCGCACCACGCTGTCGCTTCCCGGGTCCCAGCCGGCCGAGATGATGGACACCACGCCGTGCTGGCGGGCCACCTCACCGAGCGAGCGGCGCAGGGCGGGGATCTGGGTATGGATGTCGAAACTGTCGACGGTGTGGATGCCGAGGGCGAGGATTTCCTTGGCATAGGCCTCGACGCTGCGCGTCGGGGTGGCAAGGATGGCCACGTCGACTGCTTCAAGCTGACGGATGTCGCTCACGACGGGATAGGCGGCCAGTTCGGCGGGCTGCTCGCCCATGGCGTTGCGACGGACGATGCCGGCCACTTCGAAGTCGGGCGCAGCTTGCAGCGCCTCGAGCACATATTTTCCGATATTGCCGTAACCTACCACGGCGGCTCTGATCTTTTTCATCGTTTTTCTTTGCTTAATGGATACTTAGTTACAATTCGGGTGCAAAGTTACAGTTTTTACACATTTTCTGACGGTGAAAAATCGTTTTTATTTGAAAAAAAACATCATAGCGAGAAGGGCGGAAAAACTGCTGGCCCAACCGGCGGGACGGCTGGACGCAACCCATGGACGCACTGAGCCCTCAGTGGCCGCGGCAGCAGGAAAAACGGGACGGCCGACAGGATTCACGGGAGGGCTGACAGGAATTTCTGTCGCTGCGACAGGATTCGCGGGTCGGCTGACAGGGCAGACGAACCCGACGGCCTTTCGGCGCCGCCGGTTGAGAGGCTGCGGAAAGGCCGTTCCCGCACGTCCCCGCCCGGCGGCGGGAACGGCGGGAAGAAGCCAAGAAACGGCTAACGGTCGTAGAGGTGGAAGATGCGCTCCATCAGCTGCCACTTCTCAGCGGATGAGGCGTCGGCCGAGGCTTTCTGGTAGCGCGCCGTGAGCGCCTCCCATTCGGCCTGGCGCGGCAAGGTGGCCATGCGCTGCATGGCGCTGTCCCAGTCAAAGTCGAGCGGCGCCTCGACAATCATGAAAAGGCGCGTGCCGACGAGGTAGATCTCCATTTCGAGGATGCCGACGCTGCGGATGCCGTCGAGGATTTCCTGCCAGATACAGGGCTCGCTGTGGAGGCGGCGGTACTCGGCGATGAGAGCCGGCTCGTCGCGCAGGTCGAGCGTCTGGCAATAACGTTTAACGGGCTGGTCGTAACGGCGTGTCGGGTAGCCGTTTTTCGGAGTTTCTGTCATTATCTTTCGGTTTAATCTGTTCGGAAAGGGAGGCCAGCAGGCTGCGCACGTCGGCCTGGACGCGACGATAAGGCGGGGCGTCGCGGTAGCCGGTGTGCTTGCGGAGCATTTCCTCAAAAGGAGCCGCGGCATGCTGATAGGCCGACAACTCATTCTGCATCTGCACGCTGTGTTCCGCAAGGCGCCGGATCTCGTGCTCGCGCTCACGGCGGAGCGCCTCGCACACGGCGGCCAGCAGCGGCGACACGACAGCGTCGCAAAGGTCATGGCCGCGGATGTAAAGGTAGGTGGTCTCAGGCGTGAGGCCAAGGCTGACAAGCTCGTCGCGCAGGGCGGCGTAGTCTTTCCGCGCCTGTGGCAGGTGGTGTTGGAGCCAATTCGTCTTCCGGTTGACACGGTGTCGGAGCTGTTCGAGGGCGTGGTCGGGATGTGCGAAACTGAGGTTGCTGAGCGCGATGACGTTACAGAAGTCTGCCATCGAGAAGGTCTTGTAATAACCGTGCCGGTAACACCAGACAGACCAGACGAAGAGAGGCCAGATGGCGACGGAGAAAGCCGAAAGGAAACTCTCGAAATCGAAGATCCGGTGGTCGTTGAGCGTGGCCATGACGCAGACGTTTTGAAGCGCCGGAGCATAACACTCGTAGTTCTCGATGGCATACACGTAGGTGTGGAAGACGTAAGGATTGCGCGTCACAGTGCGCGAGATGTCGGTGGCACCCTGCATGAGGTAGTCGTAGTCGGCGTCGACGCAGGCTATCATGTGCCCGCCGAGCTGTTCGCCCATCACGTTGGTGAGTGCCTGCCGCTTACCCTTGCAGAGCGTGCTGCGCGAAGGCAGCATCACCTCGAAGCAGAACTCCTCCGTCTCGACCTCGCGCAGCAACTGACTCCAAAAAAACACATCGTCATAACTCTCGACGTACGCGAAGATTTTCCGCCGCGCCCGCTTCGATTGCAAGCGGTAGGCGGCTTCGAGGTAACGCGACGTGAGGTTTTTCGAAAGACGCTTTGCCATAAGTCGTCAGTTTGAAGCGTTCGCGGGGCAGTCACTCGGTGATGTCGCTCACCTCGGTGACGGCATCGAGCCAGCCGTCCATGATGACGGCGGGCGAGTGCGTCGTCAGCACCACCTGGGCGTGCGGATTCAGCTCCCTGATGAGGCCGATGAGGCGCTGCTGCCACTCGACGTGCAGGCTGACCTCGGGCTCGTCCATGAAGAGGGCATAAGGCTGGCGGTCTTCGATGAGCACGGTGAGCAGGATGGCGAGCATTTGCTTCTCGCCGCTCGAAAGCTGGTGGGGCAGGAGGATTTCGCCCATCTGCTCGAAGCGTATCTCGTTGCTCGTCCGGTCGATTTTCTTCCCCGTTTCGCTGAACAGGTCGTCCACCATGTCTTGGAAACGCCGCTTGGCGTCGGCCACGGCGGTGGCTTTCTCGCGCGCGTCGGGGTCGCCGCCCGTCAGGAGGGCGATCATGCGGTTGCCGATGTTGACTTGGTAATCCAGGTAACGGCGTTGAAGTTGGTAGAGTTGGAGGTCGAGTTCCGTGGCGACGTGGGCGTCGGCCACCTTGCCGAGCAAGTCGCTTTGGACAAGGGGACGGTCGAAACTGCGTATAACGTCGAAACGGATGGCCGTAGCGTCGGCCGGCTCGAAGTCAATCTTGACGCCGTGCGCCTCGGCGGCACTGAGCGCGCCCGCAGCGCTGTCGGCGTGCAAACGATAGACGAGTTTGTTGAGGATAGTAGTCTTCCCGACGCCATTCACTCCGCTCAGGATGTTCACATCGGGGTGAAGCTCCCAGACTACGTGCTTGCGTCCGCTCCAAAGACTTTTTATTTCTATCCGCCGGATGTAATCAGCCATCTTTACCATAGGTCTGCACAATTGGTCCTTTGTTATGACAAAGGTAGTGAAAGGCGAGCGCCGAGGCCGGAGGAGCTGGCTCCTCGCGGGACTTGGCCGAGCCGCATCCTACCTTCGCAATAGCAAAGGTAGTGATTTATCCGACAGGCCGTACAGGTTCAGGAGGCAAATTCTTTGATGGCATCAATAAACAGGGCGCCGTATTTTCTCAGCTTATACTCTCCGATGCCGTTGACCATACTCATTTTCTCGAGCGTCG
>HF989231.1:46566-53817 GCA_000431275.1 Prevotella sp. CAG:755
ACTTTGTCACTCATGACGATGTAAGGCGGAAGTCCTTCGGAGTCGGCCAGCCGGCGGCGAAGGGCACGCAGGCGCTCAAAGAGGGCGTCGTCGCCCGCCGACGAGGCTGGCACACCGCCGAGAGGAAGCGACGGCGCGGCCGGGGCGGGCTTCGTCCGGCCGCGGGTAGCTCGCGGAGCGGCCTCATCGCGGCGCACAACGGCCAGCTGGATGCGTTCGTGGCCGAACAAGACGCGCCGGCCGTATGCTGTGATTTTCAGATGGTTCTGCTCGTCATACGCCACGTCGAGCAAACCGGATTGGAGCAGTTGCAAGAGATAGGCATGCCAGTCGCGGGCAGGCACATCGCGGCCGGCGCCAAACGTGCGGAGGCGCTCGAAGCCTGCCTCACGGACAGCGGGCGTATAGCGGCCGACCAAGATGTCCACCACGGTCTGGAAGCCCGCAGCCTCGCCTGTACGGGCTATGGCACTCAGGGCTTTCTGCGCGTGGACCGTCCCGTCAAAACGGACGGGCGGGCAGCGGCATACATCGCAATTGCCGCAATCGTGCTCGCTCACTTCGCCGAAATAATTGAGCAATATGCGGCGACGGCACACCTCGGCCTCCGCATATTCCTGCATACGGCTGAGACGCTCCATGTTTATCTCGCGCTGCCCGCTCTCCCTGGCAAACGTGGCCAGCTGCACGATGTCTGCATAGTTGTAGAGCAAGAGAGTGTCGGCAGGCAGGCCGTCGCGCCCCGCACGGCCTATCTCCTGATAGAAGCTCTCGATGCTCTTCGGCAGGTTGTAGTGGATGACCCACCGGACGTTGCTCTTGTCGATACCCATGCCGAAGGCGATGGTCGCCACGACGACCTGGACACGGTCGCGGATGAAGTCGGTCTGCGTGGTGTTGCGTTCGTCGGCACTGAGGCCTGCGTGGTAGGACGCTGCCACGACGCCATGGGCGCGCAGGTCGGCGGCGAGTTTGTCGGTCGTCTTGCGCGAAAGGCAGTAGACTATGCCGCTTTGTCCTTCATGGGCCGCGATGAAGCGGAGCACGGCCGACAGTTTTTCACGGCCTTTGAGCCCGCATTTCACATCGAGATTCAGATTGGGACGGTCGAACGAGGAGATGAACACAGCGGGCTCGCGGAGCGCGAGTTGGGCGAGGATGTCGCGACGGGTGACCTTGTCGGCCGTGGCAGTGAGCGCCATGACAGGCACGTCAGGGAACTCACGCCGCAGGATGCCGAGCTGTGTATATTCAGGACGGAAGTCGTGGCCCCACTGGCTGACACAGTGAGCCTCGTCGATGGCGAAGAGGCTCACGCTGATATCATGGAGAAGATAAGGAAGCTCCGAAAGCAATGTCTCGGGGGACAGGTAGAGGAGCTTGACCTGACCTTGCACACACTGTTGGCGCAGGAGGCGCTGCTCGCCAGCCGGAAGGCTGCTGTTGAGCGCGACGGCCGCAATGCCGTTGGCCCTGAGCGCCTCGACCTGGTCCTTCATGAGCGAGATAAGCGGGGAGACAACAACCGCCGTCCCCTCCATTTCAAGCGCCGGAACCTGGTAGCAGAGGCTCTTGCCGCCTCCTGTGGGCATCAGGACAAGGCAGTCGCGCCCCGACATGACGTGGCGGATGATTTCCTCCTGCCGGGGACGGAACGAGTCGTAGCCGAAGTAGCGTTTAAGCGTATCGAGGAGCATGGCGGCAGGGCGACGGTCAGGTGTTGAGCGTGCTTTCGATTTCTTCCACCTCCTGCCGGTAGGCCATGTCTATCGAGATGCGCTTCTCGACCTGCGAACAGGCATATAGGACCGTCGAGTGGTCGCGCTTGCCGAAGTTCCGCCCTATCTGGGCCGACGAGAGGCCGGTGTACTTCTGCGAGAGGAACATTGCGAGGTGACGCGCCTGCACCACCTCCTTTTTCCGCCCGGCCGAAACGACGTCGCGCTCCTTCACCTTGTAGTGACGGCAAACAGCCTTTGTGACGGCCTGCACACTGATCTGCCGTTTCTCCAAATTGACAAGGCAACTGATGACATGGGCGGCCATGGGGACGTCGATCTCACGGTCGTTGACAATCGAGCGAAGCATCAAGGAGTTGATGACGCCTTCAAGCTCGCGCACGTTGTTGCTGACGTTTTCGGCAATGTAACTGACCACGTCGTCGGCGATGGTCAGGCCGTTGCTCTTGATCTTCGATTCGAGGATGCGACGCCGTAACGTGGCATCGGGACGGTGCAGGCTGGCCGACATGCCCCACTTGAAACGCGTCAGGAGGCGTTCTTCCATTCCTTCGAGCAGTGCGGGCGGGCGGTCGCTCGTCATGATGAGCAAACGCTTGTTCAGGTGAAGATGGTTGAAGATGTGGAAGAAAGTTTGCTGTGTCCTGGGCGTGGTCATCTCCTGTATGTCGTCGACAATCAGGACGTCGACACTCTGATAGAAGTTGATGAAGTCGTTCCAACGGTCGCGCCGCACAGAATCAGTGAACTGGCGCATGAACGTGTGGGCCGACACCATGAGCACGCGCTTCTGGGGGAAACGGTTGACGATACGCCAGCCGATGGCGGTGGCCAGGTGAGTCTTTCCGACGCCCGACGGACCGTAGATGAAGAACGGGTTGAACGTGACTTGCTTCGGGTTATCTGCAATCGACAGGCCCACACTGCGCGCGAGCTTGTTGCTTTTTCCTTCGATGAAATTGGCGAACGTATAGTCCGGATTGAGGTTCGGATCGAACCCGGACTGCGTGCCGCCCGCCTCGCCGCCGGGCTGCATCACAGAAGGCGGCACCGCGTGGGCCGAACCGCTGAGGATGGGCTGCGGCGAAGGGGTCGGGGCGTCGGGCGCAAAGCGGTATTCCACCTTGACGCCCATGCCGTAGACGCTGCGCACGACGTTCGAGACGAGCCTTGCGTAATGCTCTTCGATGAACTCGCCGACAAAGCGGTTCGGTCCGGAGATGACGAGTTTGCGCTCGCCCTCTGCTTCGACGAACTCGACGAATTCCAACGGCTCAAACCATGTGCTGAAGGTCTGATCCTGCGGCACTTTTTCGCGGATGAGCTGTAAGAATTGCTCCCAGGCTTGACGGGCTTTCTGCGCTTCCATGAGTTTTTCTTTCGACGGCTACGGTGTCCGCCGCCATAGGCGACGGAATTGCAAAGTTGGCATTTTTTTGGCTAACGCGCAACGCTTCGCCTCACTTTTTCTGCTGCCGTACGTCGCGGTCGGGAGGGCCGTTTTTTACGCCGCTTTGCCGGAAATGGCTGTTCCTGTGGGCGTTATGCCTGTCGAGGATACAGACGGAAAAGCCAGGGTTTCCGGCGGGACACCCTGGCTGACAACGATTTACGTCTTATCGGGAAAAAAAGTTTCTTTCCTACTTGTCTTTCCGCCCGAAGAGCGAGAAGTGGACATAACGCTTCGGATGCTGGCGCAAGTCGATGAGCAGCGAGTCGGCACTGCGGACGGTGCTGTTCAGGTTGTCATAGAGTTGGCGGTCACTCAGCAGGAGGCCCAGCGAGTTGTCGTCGGCGCGCATCTTGCTGTCGAGGTTCTGCGTGAGGGAGTTCATCGTCTGCACGAAACCTTGCGCGTCGCGCAGCGTAGCGTTGACGTTATCCACGGTGCCCTTGACATCCACTTGGGCCAAGTTGCCCGAGAGCGTCTCGACATTGGCGCCGATCTGGTTGAGGTGGGCGGTGAGTTGGGGGACGTCGTTCTCCATCAGGGTGTTGAGCTGGCGTGTCGTGGTGCGCAGGTCGGCGGTCAGGGCGGCGGCGTTCTGCAACGTGGCGGCCAGAGCTGGGTCGCCGGTCAGGCGGTTGATGTTCGTCAGGATGGAGTCAATCTTCGGCACCATGGTTTCGATGACGGGCATCATGGCTTCGAGTTTCTCAATCGCTCCCTGATGGACACCTCCCTCGACTGTGTCGCCGGGCGAGAGCACATCGGCCGGGTTCGGGCCGAGGATGAGGCTCATCGTCACGCCTCCCAACATCTGCGAAGCCAGTTCCGCGCGGGTTCCGGCGGGGATGCGCATCTCGTCGTCGAGCTCGACGTCAACCATGACGCGGTCGCGGCTCGCATAGTCGTAACTGATGGAACGCACCGTGCCCACAGGATAGCCGTTGGCATATACGGGCGCGGAGACGGTCAGTCCGGCCACGTTGTCGAAACGGACGACATAATGGTTCGTCGGGCTGAAAAGATTGATTCCCTTAAAGAAATTAATGATGAAGAATAAGAGCGCGGCGGCTACAATGGCGGTCAGTGCGATCTTAACTTCTTTGGTAAAGAATTTCATAATTATCGTCGTTTCTATGGATTACTTTGATGTGGCGGCACGGCGGGCCTCGGCCACGCTCACGCGTTTGCCGTCGACAAAGGCCACCACGAAGGCGCCCGCGACGGCTTTGCGGGCCTCGCGTTGCAGGCGGAGGGCTTCGTTGTAGTCACCGGTCGAGCCGTAGGTGTATTTGTAAAGGCCGCCTTCCTCATAATAGCTCACCGGGGCCAAGCCTTTGAACGAGGCGTCGCTTTTCGCGAGTTTGCGGCTTGACGCAATGAGTTGCACACGGTACTCGACGCGGCCGGCGGCCGTACGGGGCGCGTCTTCTGTCAGCCGTCCAGGTTTGTCAGCCGCAGTTCCCGTTTCTTCTGTCAGCCGTCCCGTTTTTTCGCCCTGCGCGGGAATGTTGTCGGCTCCGGCGGGCGGCGCGGCCGACTCGGCGGCCCTCGTCTCGGCCTCGACGTCGGCGCTGGCGTCGCGGCGTTTGGCGTCGCGCTCGGCTTTCCGGCTGTTTTTCTTCGCCTCGCCGTCGTCATACGG
Organism: Prevotella sp. CAG:755; assembly: GCA_000431275.1. GTDB lineage: Bacteria > Bacteroidota > Bacteroidia > Bacteroidales > Bacteroidaceae > Alloprevotella. The sequence goes on from HF989231.1 coordinate 51,398, forward strand.
ATGGAGCAACGCCTTCGTCCCTCCCTGTGCCCGGCGGTATTCAAGGAAGCCTTCGTATATGCTGCGTCCCATTTTGGCCACGCCTTCTTTTGTGTTGAGGAAACGTTCCTCGGCCGGCGTCGAGATGAAACCTACCTCCGTCAGGACGGAAGGCATCGACGTGTTACGCAGGACGAGGAAGCCGGCCTGATGGACACCCTTGTCCCTGCGTCCGGCAGTGCGGACGTAAGCCCGCTGGATGGAACGCGCAAGACTGACGCTCTGCCGCATATACTGGTCTTGGATAAACTCAAAGATGATGTAGCTTTCAGCCGAATTGGGGTCGAAACCGGAATAACGGGTCTTGTAGTCCTCCTCATAGAGAATGACCGAGTTTTCACGCTTGGCCACATCGAGGTTGGCGGCGGCGCGCGCCATACCGAGGGTGTAGGTCTCGGAGCCATAGGCAATCTTCCCGCCGGGCAAGGCGTTGGTGTGGACCGAGATGAAAAGGTCGGCGCCCGCACGGTTGGCGATGTCAGCGCGCTCTTGCAGGGGGACGAACTTGTCGGTCTTACGGGTGTAGATGACCGTCACGTCGGGACAATTGGCTTCGACCAACTTGCCGAAAGCCAAAGCTATGCTGAGATTGATGTTCTTTTCTTTCGAAAAAGCGCCCACGGCGCCGGCGTCGTGCCCCCCGTGCCCGGCGTCGATGACCAGCTTGAAACGCTTGGCAGCCTCGGGAGCCGACACTGCGGGAAGGGCGAGGAGCAGCACTCCCACGGCCATCAGGATTCGTTTGACTGACTTTTTCATAATCAACAGTGTGCCACTGCCTGCAAAAGTAAGAGTTTTTTCCGACAAAACTCCGTCTGAAACTACGGTTTTCGTGTCCGCCATTACGCTTTAACGTTTCAGTTCGCGCAAAACGCCGGTCATGAGCGGCACAGCCAAGACGAAAGCCAGCAGGTCGGACACGGCCTGGCAGGCCTCGACGCCCGAAAGGCCGAACCATCGTGGCAGCACGACAATCAGAGGTATGAAGAACAGCCCTTGGCGGGCCGAAGCAAGCAGCACGGCGCGGCCGCTCTTGCGGATAGTCTGCAAGGTCATGTTGCTTATCGTCACGAACACGTTGAGGGGCAGGACGAGCAGCTGCCAGCGCAGGGCATCGGTGCCGACGGCGACCACGGCGGGATCAGCACGGAAGAGGTGGACGACTTCCGGGGCGAACACAAAACCGAGTGCGGAACACAAGAGCATGAAAACGCCTCCCACACGCACACAGAACCAAAAACCGGCCAGCACACGGCCGTTCAGGCCCGCGCCGTAGTTGAAGCCGCAAACGGGCTGGAAGCCCTGCCCGAAGCCGAGCAGGAACGAGAAGATGAAGAACGTGATGCGCGTGACGATGCTCATTCCCGCGATAGCGGCGTCGCCGTAGGCTGCGGCGGCATGATTGAGCAGCAGGGTGGCCAGGCAGGCCAGCGCCTGCCGGCTGAGCGAGGGTGAGCCTCCGCGCACAATCTCGACAAAGTCGCTGCGCCGCCAGCGCAAGTGGCGGGGCGCCACGCTGAGCGTCCCGCCGCGCCGCGTCATGAAAAGGAGCAGGCAGAAGCTGAAAGCCTGGCACACGACCGTGGCCACGGCGGCCCCGGCTATGCCCCACCCCGCCACGAAAATCAGCAGCGGCGCGAGCAGCACGTTGAGCACCGCCCCGGAGACGATGCCGACCATGGCGTAGGCCGCGTTGCCCTGAAAGCGCATCTGGTTGTTAAGCACGAGCGAGGCGGTCATAAAGGGCGCGCCGGCCATGACGATGCCCACGTAAGTCTCGGCCAGCGGCAGGATTGTGTCAGTAGCGCCAAGTGCGCGGCAGAGGGGCGTCAGGAAGACGTAGCCCAACACTGCAAGGCACAGGCCGGTCAGCAAGGCGGCATAGAAGCCCGTGGCTGCCATGCGGCGGGCGGGCACGAGGTCGCCCGCGCCGAGGCGGCGCGAGATGAAGTTGCCCGAACCGTGCCCGAAGAAGAAGCCGACAGCCTGGACGACGGACATGACCGGGAAGGCGATGCCCACGGCGGCAGTGGCAGCCGTGCTGATCTGCCCCATGAAGTAGGTGTCGGCCATGTTGTACAGGGACGTGACAAGCATGCTGACAATGGTGGGCATGGCCAGCGAGACCACGAGACGGGGCACGGGCTGCGTCGTCATGCGTTCGAACCTTGTCTGCCCGGTCGTCATGACTGCGGCGTTTGGTGGGATGTCCGTACGGGCCGCAAGCGGAAACATGCAGACGCGAGATACGTCCCGCCACGCCGCCCACTATATATAATAATGTGTGTCACTATATATGACGATGTGTAACGCCCTGCAAAGTTACGAAATAATCCGCCACAGCGAACGCCCGGACACGATGAAGCCGGCCTGTGGCGGCA
>HF989231.1:53841-58325 GCA_000431275.1 Prevotella sp. CAG:755
GTGGCGGCAGGCCGGCTTCGTAGTCCAGTCGTCGGCGGGCGCAGCAGGGCGCCGGCCAGACGGGTTACTTGTGCGTCTTGTACTCGGGCACGATACTGGTTTTCTCCCACTCTTCGTACATCGACTGACCGTACTTTTCAAAATCAAGGATCAGCTTCTTGCGTTTCACCGTGTAGGTGATGTCGGTCTTGTCCGGTGTGATGGCTTCGCCCCATTCGTGGGTGATTGTCTCGACGTAGTGGTTCTCGCCTTCAAGGGTGTATGTGCCCTGACGCGACACGTAGTAGATGCCCGTGGCCTCGTCCGGCGCAAGGTTGAGGAAGCGGCCGTCGGGCTCGATGAGCTTATAGTAGGTCTTGCCTTCGTAGATAAGCATCCAGTGGCCTGCGATTTTGTTCTTCGGGGCATTGCTGGCGCTCATGACGGTAGGAACGAGGAATAGCAGTAAACCGGCAAACATGGCTAACAAGCCTTTCAACAATCTTTTCATAGCTGGCTCTTTTTTGAGGTTCAACGATTAACACTACAAATATAGTGTTTTCATTGATTGGTAGGTGAGATTGGTGTCTTTTTTTTGCAAAAAAATTACCGGACGCCCAGCAAGCTATCCTCCACGCTGCGGAAGCGGTCTCTGGGGCCGTCCTTACCACCCCCAGACGTTGCGGCCGACGAACCAGAAGGCCGTGACCGTAGCCACCAGACAGATGGCCACCGGCCCCGTCAGGCTGGCATAGAGGCGCGGCCAGCGATGACGCTGCCTGGAAGCAAGACCGAGGAACACCACATAGGGCAGGACGGAAACGAACAGGGCATTGTGACGGAAGGCGGCGGCCAGGTCGAGGTGCAGCAGGCTGTGGACAGCGCGTTGCAGGCCGCAACCTGGACACTGCAAGCCCGTCAGGACATGGAAAGGGCAGCGGGGGAAAAACGGAACAGCTTCGGGGCTGCACACAAAGAAGACAACGGCCGCCACGGCCACAGCCGCCCACACCGCCCACACCGGAAGCCGGCGGGGCGACGGAACGGAGCGCGACGTGGAACGGATACGGATTTTCATAACAACGGTGTGGGGCACGACGCCACCTGAGGGACGCTCCCGACCCAGGAGCAAAGATACGCAATAGCCGCCGGAAAAACAAGAACGGGCCGGCAATCTTTCGGCCGGTCAGGGCAGGCTGCGCCATAAGGCGTCCCGTCCGTACGGGACGGCTGACAGAAAATTCCGCCGCAGTGGCAGCGCTTCCTGTCACTGCGACGGGAGGAACGGGGCGACAGGCCGCTGCACCCGCCCACCTGCCGGCTCATCCCGCAGCAGGGCGGCAGCAGGCGCAACGGTTTCGTAATGCTTTCGTCAGTCCTTTGTCACCAGACCTTCACGGCTTCGTTACACGTCTCTACTACTTTTGCACTCGGAAATACAAGGACAGAAGTAATCATGAGAAAAACAGCCCGCAACCTCACCGCAGCCAGCCTCATGGCGTCAGCCATCGCCCTGCCGGCACTGGCGCACGAAAACGTCAGAGGCGTCGTCGTCGACAAGGCGACGAACGAACCGCTCATCGGCGCCGTCATCCGCGTGGCAGGCACCCAGGATCAAGTGGTGCTCACGGACTCCATCGGCGGATTCAAGCTCGAAAACCTTCCCACCGGAGCCTACACCATCTCTATCAATTATCTCGGCTATCTCCCCGAGGTGATCGACTCCATCCGCCTTAGTGCCGACAGCCTCTTCACGTTCAGCGTGAAGCTCGAAGCCCGCGACATCTCGCTGGACCACGCCACCGTTGTGGGCCGCAGGGACAAGGAGAGCGAGAACGTAGCGCTCACCGTGCAGCGCAACTCTGTCGTCGCCGTGCAACAGGTGAGCGCCAGCGAGATGAGCCGCAAGGGAGCCTCTGACGCAGAGGCCGTCGTGTCGAAAGTGGCAGGCATCTCGAAGCAGGACGGCGTGAAGAACGTCTTCGTCCGTGGCTTGGGCGACCGCTACAACGTCACGACACTCAACGAGTTCAGCGTACCTTCGGAAGACCCCGAATACAAAAACATATCGCTCGACTTCTTCGAATCCGACATCATCCAGTCGCTCGATGTCAACAAGGTGTTCAACGCCAGCACCGAAGGCGACGTCGCGGGAGCCCGCATCAACGTCAACTCGAAGGAGCTGTCGGGCAAGGGCGGCTTGGCCATCGGCCTTTCGGGCGGGTTCAACACACAGACCGCCGGCCACACGCTCCTCCTGCCCGACGGCATGAACGCCTTCGGCGGCGCCCGGGGCAGCTGGCCCAGCGCCGAAGGGCTCGACGCCCTTTACTCGGAACAGCCCATCGGACTTTTCCGCAACCGGCTCAACCCCCGCCGCCATCACGTGCCCGTCAACCAGAGCTACGGCATCTCCGGCGGCCACCGCTTCCTCCTCGGCGAGCGCGAACTCCCTCTCTCACTCTTCGCCGTGCTCGGCCATTCGACCGACTTCAATTACAGCACCGAGGCCATCCGCGATGCCGGCACCAACAACCGCAACATCTACCGCGACCAGACCGGTAAGAAGTCGGAACAAAGCGTCCGCCAGCTCGGCATGGCCAACGTGACGTTCAGCATCCCCGGCACGCACAAGCTGGCCTACAACTTCCTCACCGTGCACGACAGCCGTGCCTCCGTGGGCAACTACATGGGGCAGAACAGCAAATTCGGCGAGACATCTTACGCCGACGAAGGCGGCCTCTACCAACGCCAACAGGTCAACGAGAACTTCCTGCTCGTCAACCAGCTCGACTACAACTGGACTCCCTCCGTCCGCCACAAGCTGAACGTCGGCGCGGCCTACAACACAATGGAGGGCGACGAGCCCGACCGCCGCGACCTCTACATGGGCCTCGACACGGACAACAACGCGCTCGTTCCGCTCGTGGGCGAGGGCTACAACAACCGTTCCTACACCGAGCTGAAAGAGAAAGACCTCAACGTGCGAGCCGGATATACTTTCCGCCTGACCGACGACCTCGAAAACCCGTCGAACCTGCGCGTGGGCTACAAGGCACGCCTTGTCAGCGACGACTTCCGCGCCGCCGACTACGGCTTCTATTCCAGCGGACGGCCGCAGCTCGACGTTGACTATCCCGACTTCGACGGCCACGTGAACAGCGAGGGCATCCGCACGTTCGTCAACTACCTGCCCTCGTCCTACACCGTCGACAAGGACATCCACACCGGCTATGTCGAGGCCACATACGGCTTTCCGACCGGCCTGACCGCCAACCTCGGCGTACGCTACGACCACGTCGACATGGCCGTAGACTATGACATCCAACAGCGCCTGCGCGGCCATAACGACTTCAAGAAACACTTCGTGCTCCCAAGCCTTAACCTGCGCTACGACCTCACCGACCGTCACGCCCTGCGCCTCGGCCTGAGCCGCACCTATACCCTGCCGCAGGCCAAGGAGATATCGCCGTACCAATACATCGGCGCCGCGTTCAACAGCGTGGGTAACCCGGACCTCAAACCCTCTGACAACTACAACGCCGACCTCAAATGGGACTGGTACATGGGCGAGGGTGAAATCGTGACCGTCAACGGCTTCTACAAATACATCAAGGATCCAATCTCACGCATCCAGACGACAGGCGGCGGCACCTACATGCGCTACGAGAACGTGTCGAACCACGCCACGGTGGCCGGCGTCGAACTTGATGTCCGCAAGAAACTCTTCGACCTCGGCGGAAAGGCCGAGTCCGTCCACAGCCTGACGGCCGGCGTCAACGCCTCGTACATCTACACCAGCGTCCGCGTCCCGAACTCCACCAGCCTGACCTACGAGAACAAGGGCTCGCAACTCGAAGGTGCCGCCCCGTGGCTCGTCAACGCCGACCTGACCTACCAATGGACACGCGGCGAACGCCAGGTGACCACCGCGCTGGTCTTCAACTATTTCAGCGACCGCCTCTACTCCATCGGTATGGAAGACTACCAAGACGTGATGGAAGAAGGCGTCGCCACGCTCGACTTCGTGGCCTCGGCCAAACTCACCAAGCGCCTCTCGCTGAGCTTCAAGGCCAAGAACCTGCTCAACCCGACCCACAAGCTCACCCGCCGCGCCACCATCAAAGAACGTGACGACGAGGGCAACTATCAATACGTCGGCAAGGGAGACAAACTCGTGATGAACTCTTACCGCAACGCCATCGACCTGAGTCTGGGACTCTCGTTGAAATTCTGACCACGACAATAATCAAACGTAACATAACCCTAAACTAAATTCTTAAAGGTATGAAAAAAAGCGTACAACTCCGCGTCCTCACCCGCAGAGGAGCCATGATGATGGGGTCACTTCTTCTTTCGGCAGGAGCGCTCCAAGCCGCCACGCCCGAAACCATCGCCGCTCACACCATTGCGGCCGGCACGGAGGAACACTGGACAGCCGACAAGGTCTACACGCTCACAGGCGCTGTCGTCGTACAGGGACGGCTGACCATCGACGCCGGAAC
>HF989232.1:0-15026 GCA_000431275.1 Prevotella sp. CAG:755
CCTGCGGCAGTCATCCGGGCGTCATAAATGGCGCACCTACGGTGGCGGACAGTTAACTCGTCTGCACGGACAGCCCTCCCGTTCATTCCGTCAGCCATCCAGGATTTTCTGCCAGCCGTCCTGTCAGACGCAAAAAGGCTATGAGGATCGCGCAAAACCCTCCCGGACATCTCAACCGGCTCTCCACAGTTACAAGTGCTTCTATCAGCACAAACCAACAGAACTCCGGATGTTTTAGCAAACGTCCACGACACGAAGGATGTTAAAAGAGCAGAAAACAGCAGGCGACCTGTATGCAGTATCAGGGAAATGCGTATCTTTGCACCCGTCACAAACGACAGTGGACAGATTTGGCTGCTTGCAACCACTCGAAAAAATGCTAAAACGACGGCGGTACGGCTGCGCCTCAGCGCGTACCGGTTGTTTTCACAGGCTTGTGGTTCCTTTCCCTTTCTGTTCCATCGTCTTTGACAGCCTCTCCGGGTTGCGCGGGTTTGCGTCCGTAGTGACAGCCGGGGCGGACATGATTACAGACTGACATATACATAAAACGCTAACTATACAGAAATGGGATACTTATTTACTTCTGAATCCGTGTCGGAGGGACACCCCGACAAGGTAGCCGACCAGATTTCCGACGCAGTCCTCGACAACCTGCTTTTCCAGGACCCGCAAGCCCGGGTGGCCTGCGAAACACTCGTCACCACGGGACAAGTCATCGTGGCCGGCGAAATACGCTCGACGGGATATATCGACCTGCAAACCGTCGTGCGCGACACCATCCGCCGCATCGGCTACACGAAAGCAGAATACCAGTTCGACGCGGACAGCTGCGGCATTCTGAACGCCATCCACGAGCAAAGTGCCGACATCTCGCGCGGCGTGATCCGCCAGAATCCCGAGGACCAAGGCGCGGGCGACCAAGGCATGATGTTCGGCTACGCCACGAACGAAACGGATACCTACCTGCCTCTCCCACTCTCACTGGCACACGACATCCTCATTGTCCTGGCTGAAATCCGCAGGGAAGGAAAGGAAATGACCTACCTGCGCCCCGACTCGAAAAGCCAGGTAACCATTGAATATGCCGACGACGGACGCCCCATGCGCATCGCCACCATCGTCGTCTCGACCCAACACGACGAGTTCATCACTGCCGGAGAAGCCGGCAGCCAAGAGGCCGCCGACGCCCAGATGCTGGCCCGCATCCGGCGCGACGTCGAACAGATCCTCATGCCCCGCGTACTCGCCGAACGCGTGAACACGCCCGAAGTGCGCGCCCTCTTCAACGACAAGATCAACTATCTGGTCAACCCGACAGGCAAGTTCGTCATCGGAGGCCCCCACGGCGACACAGGCCTCACGGGCCGGAAAATCATCGTCGACACCTACGGCGGGCGTGGTGCCCACGGCGGCGGTGCCTTCTCAGGGAAAGATCCGTCGAAAGTGGATCGCTCGGCGGCCTATGCAGCACGCCACATCGCCAAAAACATGGTTGCCGCAGGCGTGGCCGACGAGATGCTCGTCCAGCTCAGCTATGCCATCGGCGAGGCTAACCCCGTGAGCATCTACGTCAACACTTACGGCCGCTCGCACGTCGACATGACAGACGGCCAGATAGCCGAAGTCATCAAGCGCACTTTTGACCTCCGGCCCTACGCCATCGAGCGCCGCCTCAAACTACGGCAACCCATGTACGAAGAGACAGCCGCCTACGGTCATGTCGGCCGCGAGCCACAAACGGTGACCAAAACGTTCCGCGTCGGTCCCTCCGAAACGCGCGACGTCGAGGTGGAACTCTTCACTTGGGAAAAGCTCGACTGTGTCGACATAATCAAGAAAGCCTTTGGTCTGTAAAAAAATACATCGCTGCGACAGGACAACCCGTCGCAGCGATGTATAAATCCTGTCACAACGATGAACATCTGCATCTATTGCGCTTCGAGTGGGCAAGTGCCCGAAACCTACGTGGCCGACGCCCGCCTGCTGGGCACGCTGGCAGCCCGCATGGGTCACACGCTCGTCAACGGAGCCGGACGCACCGGACTGATGGGCGCTGCCTCCGACGCCGCCCTTGCCGAGGGCGGCGAAGTGGTCGGCGTCATCCCCCAGTTCATGGTGGAGCAAGGCTGGCACCACCTGGGACTGACACGGCTTGAAGTGGTGCCCGACATGCACCGCCGCAAGGAGCGCATGGCCCGCCTGGCCGACGCCTGCATTGCCCTGCCGGGCGGTGTGGGAACCCTCGAAGAACTCCTCGAAATCATCACTTGGAAGCAATTGGGACTCTATCTGAACCCTATCGTCGTCCTCAACACGGACGGATATTTCGACGCCCTGCTTGCCCAGCTGCGCAAGGCTGTGGACGAAAGGTTCATGCGCGACGTACACGCCTCAATATGGCAAGTGGCCGCCACACCGGCCGATGCGCTCCGACTGGCGCTCACCACGCCCGCTTGGGACAGGAGTATCCGAAAATTTGCCGCCCTCTAAATCTGGTCAGGCACGCCGGAAAGTGCTAACTTTGCAGCACCATGACGCCACAGCACCACGCAGACTCCCTCTTCGTGGGCGACAGCCTTGCCGCCACCCCAGACAGCATTACCGCACGGCCACGACAGAAGACCGTGCGTGACGTATTGCGCGCCCTGCCGCCCGACGCAACTCCCACCGAACAGGACGACGCCGTACAGGCGGCCTTCCCGCGCGACACGCTGACCTGGCCCGAAGGCGTCGAACTCAGCCTGCCGGGCATCGAAACCAAGGCATACGACGCCGAACTGCGCCCCATCAACGAATATGAGACCGCTTTCGAACGCCACTCGCCATGGAAACTCGAACGCCTGCCCTACCATCAGGAAGGCATAGCGGGCGACCCGCTCCCCTACCGTTTCCGCACGGACGACTACGTTACCTCGGCACTCCTGCTTTGCTTCTTTCTCGGTGCTTGGGTGGTCGCACGCTCCTTTCGCTTCATCCGCCAGCAAATCAAGGACTTTTTCTTCACTCGCCAGCACGACAATCTTTTCACCCCTGACGCCGAGTTGCGCGGACAGTTCTTTCTGGTATTCCAGACATGCTTTGTGCTCAGCGTGCTATTCTTCGACTACACACAAGAATACATGACGAGCGTATTCAATCAGGTCTCTCCCTACAAGTTGCTGGCAGCCGACGTCGCCATCAGCCTATGCTATTACGCCGTCAAACTGACCGGCTATGCATTCGTCAACTGGATTTTCTTCACCAAAGAACAAAACGAACGCTGGTCCGAGAGCTACATGCTCTGCCTGCTGGCACTCGGGACAGCCCTTTATCCCGTGGCCCTGCTCGTCGTCTATTTCGACCTCAGTTTCCGCGCCACGCTCATCGTCTGCACCATCATCCTCGGCATTGTCAAAGTGTTGCTTTTTTATAAGTGTCATGCCATCTTTTTCCAGTACAGGCTGGGCTTTCTGCATTTATTTTTGTACTTTTGCACGCTGGAAATCCTCCCCATGCTCGTCTTATGGCGAGCGTTGGTCTACGCGAATAACTATCTGGTAATAAACTTCTGAGAAACAGATGATCAAGAAGATACTTGTGTCGCAACCTGCGCCATCCTCGGAGAAGTCTCCTTATTACGAAATCGCACGGAAGCACGGAGTAGAGTTTGTCTTTCATCCTTTCATCAAAGTCGAAGGACTTTCGGCCCGCGAGTTCCGTCAACAGAAAATACAGATTCTCGATCATTCCGCAGTAGTATTCAATTCGCGCAACGCCATCGACCATTTCTTCAAGCTCTGTAACGAAATGCGTATCACTGTCCCGGAAGACATGAAGTACTTCGGGCTTTCTGAAACCATCCTTCTTTATATCCAGAAATACGTACAGTATCGCAAGCGCAAGGTCTTTTTCGGCACAACGGGCAAGTGGCCGGACTTGCTCTCCGTCATGGCGCGCCACAAGAACGAGAACTACCTCGTGCCGCTGAGCGACGTCCACTCAGACGAAGTGGCAACGATGCTTGATGCCAAGAAGCTCAAACACGAGGAGTGCATCATGTATCGCACGGTGAGCAACGAATATCCCGCCGACCAACCGTTCGACTACGACATGCTCGTATTCTTCACGCCCGCCGGCATCCAGTCGCTTTTGAAGAACTTCCCCAACTTCCAACAGGGCGAGACGAAACTTGCCTGCTTCGGTAAAGCCACAGCCAAGGCCATTGAGGCCGCCGGGCTGCGCCTTGACCTTGAAGCACCATCGACCGAAGCCCCCTCAATGCCTGCCGCCATCGACCTCTTCTTAGAAAAAGAGAACGGAAAGGCCTGACCCCAACGCCAACCGCACCGATGGACCGGCGTTTCACCTTTCCCAAACCCGAGCACCTCTGTCTGAGGAGCGACATTTCCGCCCTTTTTGCGAGCGGAAGCCGCTCGGCGACGGTCTACCCCATCCGCATGGTCTACCGTCAGGTTGACGTCTCCGAGCACCGCCCTGCGGTACAGGTGCTGCTCAGTGTTTCAAAACGCCACTTCCGCCACGCTGTCGACCGCAACCGCGTCAAACGGCTGCTCCGCGAAGCTTATCGTCACCACAAGCACATGCTGGCTGCACAATTGCCCGAAGGCCGAGGCCTGCACATCGGCTTCCTTTGGCTGTCGGACAAATTACCCGATGCCGCAGAGGTGGAGTTATGCATCGTCAGGCTCTTGCAACAACTGTCGGAGCGCCTTGCTCCGAAGCCAGCCACAGGCGAATCATGAGACAACTGCTCGTCCGGCTGCTCTGCGCCCCCATCCTTTTCTATCAACGCTACATATCTCCGCTGACGCCGCCTTCGTGCCGCTTCACGCCGACCTGTTCAGCCTATGCGCTCGAAGCAATCCGAAAACACGGCCCCCTGAAAGGCCTGTGGCTGGCTGTACGGCGTATATTGCGCTGCCATCCGTTCGGAGGGCACGGCTACGACCCTGTACCATAGCACCCCGCCCGCGACACGACCTGCCCAAGCCCTCGCCATGACATCCATAGACTTCCACACCCACGACCAGCAAGCTCCGCCGCCTGCCATCATCCAGATCCCGACGGACTACCTGCTGCATCCCGACGAGTGGCAGCCGCGGCCGGGTGCCACATACTCGACAGGCATCCACCCATGGGACGTGAATCCCGACGCGCCTCTCCAACACTTGTTTGAAGGTTTTGAGAAACTCGCTGTGCGACCCGAAACCATCGCCATCGGCGAGTGCGGGCTCGACCGGCTGCGCGGCGACTACGCATGCCAAAGTGAGGTGTTCATCCGCCAGCTCGAATATGCCGAAGCGCTCTCTAAACCCGTCATCATCCATTGCGTAAAAGCTATCGACGAAATTTTGCGCCTGCACAAAGCGATGCGCCCTCGTATGAAATGGACCATCCATGGCTTCCGCGGCAACGCCGCCACCGCCTGTCAACTGCTCTCGGCTGGCCTCGACCTGAGCTTCGGTCCGAGGTTCAACCCAAGAGCCGTGGCAGTCTGTCCTCCCGGGCGGCTACATATGGAGACCGACGACAGCGGCGTTCCACTCTGTGAGGTAGCGGCGGCCTTGACACCTCACCTGTCAACCGGTGACCTGTCATGAGGACGCCGGCGTATTTTCGTCCGTTTTGAAAGGCTGTCTGCCACGAAATGCGTAATTTCGCATCCCAATAAAGCTATCACCATAACCATGACAACTACCATCCTCATTTTCACCTTAGTCCTGCTCGTCGGTGCCTACCTTGCCGGACTCCTGGGTTCGCTGACAGGATTGGGCGGCGGCGTGGTCGTCATTCCCCTGCTGACGCTGGGTTTCAACGTCGATTTCCACTACGCCATCGGTGCCGCCTTGGTGGCTTCAATCGCCACGTCGTCCGGTGCGGCCAGCGCTTACGTGCGCGAAGGTATCACCAACGTCCGTCTGGGCATGTTTCTCGAAATTGCCACGACAGTGGGCGCCGTGGGCGGCGCTTTGATTGCGCTATGGATGCCTATTAATGCCATTGCGATCATATATGGCCTCGTGCTTATCCTGACGGCCGCCATGCAGTATAGGCGGAAAGTGGATCATAGCGGTGTGGTAGGTTCTGTGGCAGCCCAACGGCTCGGACTCTTCGGGACGTATCCCGTCAAGGGCGTCGGACTGGTGGCCTACCAACTGACGAACGTCGTGTGGGGATTCCTCATCATGATTGTGGCCGGCGTGCTTTCCGGCTTGCTCGGCATCGGCAGCGGCGTGCTCAAAGTGCTGGCAATGGACTGTACGATGAAAGTGCCGTTCAAGGTAAGCACAACGACAAGCAACTTCATGATTGGTGTGACGGCTGCCGCCTCCGCCGTGGTCTACATCCAGCGCGGATACATCGACCCGGGCATCGCCTGCCCCGTAATGATAGGCGTGCTGTTCGGCGCACTGACAGGCGCACGCCTCTTGAAGCGGATGAAGGTCACCCTGCTGCGCCAGATTTTCGCCATCGCCATCCTGCTTGTCGCCGCCAACATGATTTACAACGGATTCACCGGAAAATTCTGACCATTATGCACCCAGATATTCCCAAACACGACATGAGAACGGCCATTGGCCGCGCACTCCGCATCGGCGTCACGGTGGCGTGTGTCGTCGCCTTCATCGGCGGAGCCTATTACCTATGGCGTCACGGCGGCGAACCGATGCCGGACTACACGCAATTCATCCCCGTGAGCCAACGCAGCGAACCGGCTGACTATACGTCACTCAACGGAATCATTCACGGCGTCCTCAACCTGCAAGCCACTGAATGGATACAGATGGGCGTCGTCTTGCTTATCCTGACTCCTATCGTCCGTGTGTTGCTCTCGCTTGTCGAATTCTCGTTGAACCGCGACTGGATCTACGTGGGCATCACCGCAATTGTGTTCCTCGTCATCCTGATGAATTCACTTGAAGGGGCGGCATGACGCACAAAGCCGCAATTGCTTTACGGAGGAGACCTGACTATTCGGGCAGCCAAGGATGCATAAAAGTCCTGGCTGGGAATACATGATGACCGCACTGCATTTTTCTGTGAGCTGGCTGGAAAAAGCCATCAATGTGGCTGAAAAGTAAAAATGTGATCCTTTCCGTTGGAAACGGCAGGACCACATTTTTTTTGGCTGGCCGGTCCTTTCTCACACCAATTCGGCTGGCAGAAACGGGCGCTCTCCCCACCACGCCGTTCAGTCCGGCACAAAAAGCGTGCACCCGACCTCGGGAAGAGCGTCGGGGGCACGTCTATTATCAAAGCGCTTGGCCGATGGCCGTTGCAGCTCAGTCCGTAATCAAATCACGACCGGTCATTTCTGCCGGTTGGGCAAGCCCCATGATGTGCAGGATACTGGGCGCCACGTCGGCGAGGATACCGTCGGCCACCGTAGCGTGCTTATTCTCGGTCACATAAATGAATGGAACAGGGTTCAGGGAGTGAGCCGTATTCGGCGTACCGTCGGGATTGATGGCGTTGTCAGCATTCCCATGGTCGGCGATGATGATTGTTTCATACCCAGTCTCGTTCGCCGCGGTGACGACGTCTTTCACACAAGCGTCCACGGCCTCGACGGCTTTCTGGATGGCACTGTACACTCCCGTGTGGCCCACCATGTCTCCGTTGGCAAAGTTCACTACAATAAAGTCGTATTTGTCCTCCTTTATCGCAGCCACGAGCTTGTCTTTGACGCCATAAGCGCTCATCTCCGGCTGCAAATCGTAGGTCGCCACTTTGGGCGAGGGGACGAGGATGCGGTCCTCACCCTCGTAGGGAGCCTCGCGGCCACCGTTGAAGAAGAATGTCACGTGAGCGTATTTCTCCGTCTCGGCAGTATGCAACTGTTTCAGCCCTTGTGCACTGAGATACTCGCCCAGTGTGTTGACTACGTTTTCCTTGGGGAAGAGGATGTGTACCCCCTTGAAGCTAGCGTCGTAAGGCGTCATGCAGTAGTATTGCAGGCCGGGAACGGTGTGCATCCCCTCTTCGGGCATGTCCTGCTGGGTGAGCACGATAGTCAGTTCCTTGGCGCGGTCGTTGCGGTAGTTGAAAAAGATGACGACGTCGCCTTCCTTGATGCGGCCGTCGACAGCTGTGTTGACCAGCGGCTCCATGAATTCGTCCGTATCCTTGTGGTCTTCGCTGTCTGCGTCATAACAGTCTTGCACGGCCTGCACCATGTCGGTACAAGGCTTGCCTTTGCCTTCAACAAGAAGGTCGTAGGCCACCTTGACGCGGTTCCAACGCTTGTCGCGGTCCATGGCGTAAAAGCGACCGATGATGTGGGCGATATGGGCGCCGTTGGCCTTGCAATGCTCGGTGAGGTCGGCGATAAAACCCTTACCGCTCTTCGGGTCAGTGTCGCGGCCGTCCATGAAGCAATGGACGAACGTGTTTCCGGCCACACCATAAGTATTGGCTATCTCTATGAGTTTGTACAGGTGGTCGAGCGACGAGTGAACGCCTCCCGTCGAGGTGAGACCCATGAGGTGCAGGCCCTTTCCCGTCGACTTTGCATATTCGTAAGCCGAGCGGATTTCTGGATTGTCAAGAATGCTGTTGTCGGCACAAGCACGGTTTATCTTCACCAAGTCCTGGTAGACGATACGTCCGGCGCCGATGTTGAGATGACCGACTTCGGAGTTGCCCATCTGGCCGTCGGGCAGGCCGACATTCTCGCCCGAAGCGAGCAGCTGCGAATGGGGATAGTGGGCATTGAGGCTGTCGATGAAAGGCGTGGGCGTGTTGTAGATGGCGTCGCCCTTGCCATGGTTGCCGATGCCCCAGCCGTCGAGGATCATCAAGAGTGCTTTCTTTCTCATAATGACTGATATTTAAGTTTCTATGATTTCCATCCGCAAAGGTAGGGATTTTTCACGAAAAAGGAGCGCACTGAAAGCCGTATGTTCGTTCCTTCCATGCAGGCGTGCAGCCGTCGCTCAATCCTTTCCTAAGGCGAGACGGACGGCACCCGCCACCCACGCCATCGCCGCCAGCCTCACAAACAGGGGCAGCGCAACGGGCAAGAGGAGCAGGAATACGCCAATCTGGGCGTGAAGCAGATGGAAAACGCCGTGCGGCGTGATTGTAAAACCTGTCAGCCGGGTTGAAAAAACAGACAGGGCGACCAGTATTCTCATCGCTGCGACACGAAAGGCGCTCAGTTGAGCGGTGCGCTCAGGGGCGGTCGGATAGCAGCGGGACGGCAGGGTTAATTCTTTCTTCATCATCGTCTTTTATTTTTAAGGGGTTGACGATGCAAAGAAACGCCCCTTCTGTGACAAATAGCGTCACGACCCGATTTTTTGTGTTAAAAAGCGGATGCGCGCCCGCAGGTAGTCTTTGAAATCGCGCGGCGACTCGACTTCGACGTCATCACACAACCCCAAGACAAAGCGCCCCACGCCCTTATAGCTGCACACTCGCGCATGAAGGCGGTAGCGGCCGTCATCGAGCAACGCCAACTGAGAGGCCACACTCGGCACTTCTTCCAGCAGCAAGCGGGCCGACAGGGCGCCCAACACCAGCCTCACGGGAAACAGCTGCTCGCCCGAGAAGCCGAACATATCTGTGTAGAAAGGCTGATGGGCTTCTTTGTGGCTCCATAGCATGTCCAGGAGGTCCACACGCTCGGCCCGGCTGATCTTGAACGTCTTGTTCATCCCCGTGGCCAACTCGTAGCAACGCACCTCGCTGTTCTCCGACAGGAACATGTAGGGTTCGACCATACGGTCGCTCACCTTGCCGCTGCTGGGCGACACATAGCCGCGCAAGACAGCCACACGTTCCAGCTTCACAGCATCGTAAAGCGAGGCCAGGTTACGTGCGATGTGTTCGTCCACACCGTGACGCGCCAGCACGTCGAAATCATAGAGCGAGCTGAGCTTCTGACGAAGGTGGCGCACTTGCGGCGAGCGATCATAGACGGCATTCAGCACCTGATTGATCGTCAGGGCCTCGTCTTCCGTGAAATGGATACGCTCCGTAATCCGCCGGAAGAAAGGCGACGAAGGCGAGACGCGGTAGCGGTTACCGCGTTTTTCGACCACGAAACCCAGTTCGCGAAAGGTTTCAATATACCTGTAAATCGACCGCCGGCTCATCTGTAATTCGCGGCTCAGCGAGTCGATGTCTGTGTCCCTGTCCTGCGTCAGCAAGACCAGCAGGCGCAATTGTCTGTCAAAACGTTCTTTATCCATTTTTCTCTCCGCGACGAAACGGGACACCCGTCCCGTTCTCGTTTCAAAGTGCCCAAATAATCCCGGTAAGGGGTTGCAAAATTACCCAAAACTTTCGGTATATACTTACCTGTGGGCAAAGAAAAAACATCCGCGCCCCGCAGAGACGTCGCTGCCATAGACGGCAGGGGCGCTGCGGGGCGCAGGAATAACTCAGGTTGACGTGTCCGTCCGCTTATTTCAGGCGGATCGAGAGCTTGTCGAGCATGTCGCGCGTCATCGAATCGAGATCGTAGGTCGGCTTCCAGTCCCACTCTTGGCGGGCACAGGTGTCGTCGAGGCTGTCAGGCCAACTCTCGGCAATGGACTGTTTCAGCGGATCGACGTTGTATTCCATCTCGAACTCGGGCTTGTACTTCTTGATGGCGGCATAGATATCCTCAGGAGCAAAGCTCATCGACGCGATGTTGAACGCGTTGCGATGGACAAGGCGGGAGGGGTCAGCCTCCATAAGCTGCACGGCTGCGTGCAGAGCGTCGGGCATGTACATCATGTCCATGTGGGTGCCTTGGGCAATCGGGCAGACAAACTTCTCGCCACGCACGGCCGAATAGTAGATGTCCACGGCATAATCGGTGGTGCCGCCGCCCGGAGGGGTTACGTTCGAGATCAACCCCGGGAAACGCACGGCACGCGTGTCGACGCCATACTTGTGGAAATAATAGTCACTGAGCAGCTCTGTCGTCACCTTGCTCACTCCATAGATAGTGCGGGGACGCTGGATTGTGTCCTGCGGAGTCTTCACGCTCGGCGTTTCAGGGCCGAACGAGCCGATTGAACTGGGCGTGAACACCGCGCAGCCATGCTTGCGCGCCACCTCGAGCACGTTCATCAGACCGTCGATGCCTATGTGCCACGCCAAGAGCGGCTTGCTCTCTGCCACAACCGACAACAGCGCTGCCAGGTTGTAGATCGTGTCGATGCCATACTTCGTGACGATACCTTCGATCATCTCGGCGCTCGTCACGTCACACAGTTCTGCCGGACCGCTTTCTTTCAGCACGCCCTTCGGCTCTGCGCCCTTGATATAACCGGCCACGACGTGGTCATTTCCCACATGCTGGCGCAGGACCATGGTCAACTCCGAACCGATCTGTCCCGTTGCACCTATGACTAAAACATTCTTCATTGTTGGTACGTATGATTAAGACTTGGATGAAAAATCGCTGCAAAGGAAGCGGTTTTTTTTCAGATTTCCCCGGTTTTCACATTGTTTATTCAAAGAAATTCCGTTCCTTTGCTTGGGTCTGGCGCGAGGGGCGGCACAACGCTTCCCCGGCTTTTCCATAACCCTGTCACACACATTAATCAAATAGTCAAAGCATTATGTACGGTAAATTCAAAGACCATCTCACCCAAGAGCTCGCCGACATCAAGGCTGCCGGCCTCTACAAGAACGAACGCTTCATCGAGGGCCCCCAGCAGGCCGCCATCCAAGTCGGTGGCAAGGAGGTGCTCAACTTCTGCGCCAACAACTACCTCGGCCTCTCCAACGACCCGCGTCTCATCCAGGCCGCGAAAGACATGATGGACCGCCGGGGCTACGGCATGTCGTCCGTGCGCTTCATCTGCGGCGCCCAGGACATCCACAAGCAGCTTGAAGCCGCCATCTCCGACTTCTTCAAAACCGAGGACACCATCCTCTACGCCGCCTGCTTCGATGCCAACGGCGGTGTCTTCGAACCGCTCTTCACGGCCGACGACGCCATCATCAGCGACGCCCTCAACCACGCCTCCATCATCGACGGCGTGCGCCTCTGCAAGGCCAAGCGCTACCGCTATGCCAACGGCGACATGGCCGACCTCGAACGCTGCCTCAAAGAGGCTCAGGCCCAGCGTTTCCGCATCATCTGCACCGACGGCGTCTTCTCAATGGACGGCAACGTGGCTCCCATGGACAAGATCTGCGACCTCGCAGAGAAGTACGACGCCCTCGTGCTCGTCGACGAGAGCCACTCGGCCGGCGTAGTCGGCGCCACGGGCCACGGCGTGAGTGAGTTCTTCAACACTTACGGCCGCGTCGACCTCTACACCGGCACGCTGGGCAAAGCCTTCGGCGGCGCCATGGGCGGCTTCACCACCGGACGCAAGGAAATCATCGACCTCCTGCGCCAGCGCAGCCGTCCCTACCTCTTCTCGAACTCCGTTGCGCCCGCCATCGTCGGCGCGGCCATCGAAACGTTCCGCATCCTCAAAGAGAGCAACGAGCTGCACGACCGCCTCGTCGAGAACGTCAACTATTTCCGCGACAAGATGATGTCTGCCGGCTTCGACATCAAGCCCACACAAAGCGCCATCTGCGCCGTGATGCTCTACGACGCCAAGCTCTCGCAGGACTTCGCCGCCCGCATGCAGGACGAGGGCATCTTCGTCACGGGCTTCTTCTATCCCGTCGTACCGAAAGGCGAGGCCCGCATCCGTGTCCAGATTTCGGCCGGGCACAACCGCGAGCAGCTCGACCGCTGCATCGACGCCTTCATCAAGGTGGGCAAAGAACTCGGCGTGCTGAAATAACCCCTCTCACACCGGACCTCATCACGGGGCGCCCTTGGCCGTCAGGCCGGGCGTCCCGTTTGTTTTTCCACCCGCCACACAAGCACTCCCCCTCTGCAACAGGCGTCCATCAGCGCACAGCATCCGCGACACATACAGACACAGCCGAAAGACCGCAACGGCCGACACGGAAAACAAGTCCACCGACAGAACGGACAAGACGGCTGACAGAAAATTCAAGACGGCTGGACGAACCCGACGAGTTAACCGCCCGCAACCGTAGGGGCGCCATTTATGACGCCCGGACGACCGCCGCGGACGCCAAACTGCCGTTTTTGAATTCCCTAAAACCGGTGTAAACATTCACCCGGCCGCCTATGACCGCCCGCACTGCCGCCACGCCCACGCACCGTCGGCATGAACAATGCGTCCCGTCGTTGTGCCGTTCCGGCACCGGGCGTCACAAGTGGCGCCCCTACGGGAAACGCAAATGATTGACGACACCATGACGCACGGACGACCGCCGCGGACGACCGAACGGCCGTTTTTGAATTCCCCTAAAACCGGTGTGAACATTCACCCGGCCGCCTATGACCGCCCGCACTGCCACCACACCCACGCACCGCCGGCGTGAACAATGCGCCCCGTCGTTGTGCCGTTCCGGCACCGGGCGTCACAAGTGGCGCCCCTACGGGAAACGCGAATGGTTGACGACACCATGATGCCCGGATGACCACCGCGGACGCCGAACGGCCGTTTTTGAATTCGCCTAAAACCAGTGTAAACATTCGCCCGGCCGCCTATGACCGCCCGGACTGCCGCCACGCCCACGCACCGCCGGAATGAACAATGCGTCCCGTCGTTGTGCCGTTCCGGCACCGGGCGTCACAAGTGGCGCCCCTACGGGAAACACCAATGATTGACGACACCATGACGCCCGGACGACCGCCGCTGACGCACGAACGACTGGACAAACCCGACGAGTTAACCGCCCGCAACCATAGGGGCGCCATTTATGACACCCGGATGACCACCGCGGACGCCGAACGACTGGACGACCCCGACGAGTTAACCACCCGCAACCGTAGGGACGCCATTTATGACGCCCGGATGACCGCCGCTGACGCCGAACTGCCGTTTTTAAATTCCCCTAAAACCGGTGTAAACATTCGCCCGGCCGCCTATGACCGCCCGCACTGCCGCCACACCCACGCACCGCCGGCGTGAACAATGCGCCCCGTCGTTGTGCCGTTCCGGCACCGGGCGTCACAAGTGGCACCCCTACGGAAAACACCAATGGTTGACGACACCATGACGCACGAAATAACCGCCGCGGATTTCCGCCAAAGCCGCACATGACGCGCACGCTCATTATCACGTTCCGGCACCGGGCGTCATAAATGGCGCCCCTACGGGAAACACGACGGAATGCTTCCGGACCTCCCTGTAAAGGCACAAAAAAACTCCCCGGCATGTGCATGACACACCGGGGAGTCCTATTAGGAAAAGGAAATCACTTATTTGCCTGCTGGTAGCTCAACACTTGGAAACCATAGAGGAACACGCCAAGGTTGTTCGTATAGTAAGACGACGTACAACGGATGGCGATGTAGCACGTCTGGCCATAGAACTGCGTGGGGATGCTGAACGTAGCGTCATACGTCGAGCTGCCGCCAGCTGTAAAGTTGTAGCTGCCCAGCACGGTAGCGCCGTCCAGGTCCTCAAAGCTGTTGATGGGGCTGGCAGAGGCGTAGAGCGTCACGCCGCCGGGCATGCCCATGCGGAGCATGAGGCCGTCGATGTCAATCAGGTTGACCGTTACGGACGGCATAACCATGCCAGCGAGGTCGACAGTCGTCGTCAGCACGTTGTCGACGTCATAGCCGATGCCTACTTGCGTGGTCGACGGATCGAGCAGTTTATCGACATCTGCAAGGCCCGACGAACCGAAGCAATAAGGCTGCGAACCGCCGAACAAGCCCTTGCCGTCGAGAACGACAGACCAGCCCGCACTCGGGTCAAAGTTGACGCCGTCTGAGATCGTACCGAACGACTGGAAACCGGCCATCGTGCTGGGATCAGAGAAGTCGGCTACGTAAACGGGAGCCAGTTCATAGTTCTCCTCGCTCGTAGTGAACGATTTGATCTCGCCCAACGAGATGCCGAGGTTCGTGCTGACGTAGGCACGATAGTAGTAATGCTTGCCAGGCATCAGGCCGCTGATCACACCATTGGCCGTATTGTCGGCACCGAGCACAAGGGTAGTCGTCGTGCCTTCGACGGGGTTGAGCGTCG
>HF989232.1:15061-35953 GCA_000431275.1 Prevotella sp. CAG:755
CCACAATGACACCCACTTCCTGGATCTTTGCGGCCGAACCTTCCACGGTGTCCACACTGACGCTGACGATGGCGGCCGTATTGATGACGGCTTCACAGTCACCCGTCGTCACAGTGGGGAGCACCGACGGGTCGGTCGTCTGGTTATAGTCTGCTTTTTCCAGCTCCGTACAAGCCGTCAGGCCCAAAGCGACGACGCCGGCAGACAGGTAATTCAAGAATTTCATCTTCATTGTCGTAAATGTTTATCGTTACAGGGAAGTATGACCCGCATTACATCTCCATCGGGTTCTGGGCCGAGGCGGGGATGCTGTCGTTGTTCTGGATTTCGCGGAGAGGTATCTGGAACGTCCACTGCGACCAGTTGCCGCTGACCATCGCGCCGCCGTCGGCGGGCACGTCTTCGCCCTGATAGCCCTCATACTCGTTCGTGCCTTCGTACGAGCGGACAAGGTCTTTCTTCAAGCGGCGGCAGTCCCAGTAACCGAAGCCCTCGCCCCAAAGTTCGAGGCGGCGCTGCGCATAGACGACGTCGGGCGTGATCATGGCAGGGGCGGTCCACTGCGGATTGCGCTGGGCCATGAATTCAGCCAGCACGCTGGCAGCGCGGGCGTCGTTCAGGTGGGCATAGGCCTCGGCTTCGGTCAGGTACATCTCGGCGACGCGCATGTAGAGCACGTCTTCCATCCATCCGGATACAGCCTTGAACTTGATACTGGCCAGTTCGGGGAGCACCCACGAACTGCCGCCGCCTTCCATTGTCACCGTTTGTCCCGGCTTCACGTAGAGCTCGAGGCGGGCGTCGCCCGGCTGCATGTTGTTGTAAAGCGCCTGATCCATCTTGCGGAAGTAGCCCACCTGGCCACCGTAGCCCACCTCGCCCGTACACATCCACGAGGCGAAGCTGGCGAACATCTTGGTGTTGTCGTTGGTCGTGTCGAGGCCCCACATCACCTCCTTGTTCGTCACGTCATTGTAGCCATAGGTGCTGGCTTCTTCCGGCGTCATCAGCTGGTAGCCTTGGCGGGCGGCGTTGGCCATTTTGGCGGCATCTTCCCAGCGGTTCATCACGAGGTAAACGCGCGAGAGCAGGCCCTGAGCCACTTGCATGTCGACTTCGTTGACACTCTCGCGCGTCCAGCCGTCGAGCAGTTCAATGGCGCGGAGCAGGTCTTTTTCAGCACGGGCATAGACCTTGCGCAGCGGGGCGCGGCTCTGTTGCGCCTCGGCGGCCTCTGCGTCGGTCAGCAGGATGGGCACGCCCAGCATGTCCTCATGGCCCACATAGGTCTTCTGGTAGGCCTGCGCGAGGTAAGCATACGAGATGCCGCGCAGCGCCAAGGCCTGACCTACGCTGGCTTTCAGGGTGGCGTCGGCGTTGGGATCGTCGAGTTGTTCGTCCGTGACCATGCCAATAATCGTATTAGCGTCATTAATGACGGTATAGAAGAAAGTCCACAGTTGGCCGGTGCGGATGTACGATTCGCCCCAATAGCTCAACTGGCGGTCGAGGCCGAAAGGATCGCTCGTATGGAACGAGATGTCGTTGCTCATCGCGTCGCTCAGCATGCCGATGCTGTAAAAACCAATCTCGGTGTGGCCGTAGATGTCGTTGCGGCTGCCCATAGCTCGGCAGAAGTTCCAGTCCTCGTAGAGGCCGCGGACATAGGGGGAAAGGGCTTTGTCGGGATTTTTCTCCGTCTCTTCCTTGACTTGGTCGGACGTGATGACCGACTTGTCGAACTCGTTGAGGAAGTCATCGCCGCACGAGGTGAGCGAAGCCGCCGTCAGGAGCGCAAGGGTATATTGAATGAGTTTCATTGTAGTGTCCTTGTTTTTGGGTTAGAACTGTAAGTTAAGACCGAACGAGATGGTGCGGACCGCGGAGTAGATCGACATGTCCACGCCACCTGAGATGCTCTGACGGGGGTCGAGACCCTTGCGGGCGGAGCCGAGGAAGAGGTTGTCGCCGACGGCAAAGATGCGGATGCCTTGGATGCCGTACTGACGCAGCCAAGCCTTGGGCAGCGTGTAACCCAGCGTGATGTTACGGATCGAGAAGTAGCTGGCCTTGGTCAGGAAACGGTCGGAGTTGCCACCGCCTTGGTTCATGTTGTCGAGCTCGAGGCGCGGCACGTTGGTGTAGCGGTTGTTCGGCGTCCAGCGATCGAAAACGTCAGGCGAGTAGGCCGTACCCAGACTGGCGTTCATCAAGGAGGCGTAAGAGTCATCGTTCACCCAGCCGCCGAACGAGAAGGCCGTCTGGATGGTGAGGTCGAAGCCAAAGCCTTCAAGCGTGGTCGACAGACCGCCGTAGAGTTTCGGCAGGGTCGACTTGCCGATTTCGTAGTAGGTGGCTTCTGACACGTTGTTCGTCGTGGTGATGCCCGTCACGTTGCCTTCGGCGTCGACTACGTCCTTATAATAGAGGGCGTCGCCGTTCTCGGGATCCACGCCGGCATAGCGGTAGAGGTACCAGTCGTAGAGCGAGCCGCCCTCCTTGCGCCAGAAGTCTCCAGTCTGGTAGCCGCTGGGATCACGGCCTTCCTCCAAGCGGGTCAGCTCGTTCTTGTAGTGCGTCAGGTTGAGGGTGGCGCGCCACGTGAAATTGTCGGTGTGCATCAGCAGGGCGCCGATCTCGAATTCCACGCCCGTGTTGCGCATGGCCATCTCGTTGGTGTAGATGTACGAGGGCTGTCCTTCGCTCATGGCCAAGGGGCGCTGGGTCAACATGTCGTCAGTGTTCTTCACGAAGAACTCTGCGGCGATGTCGAGGCGGTTCCACAGGCCGAAGTCCACGCCGACGTTGAAGTTCTTGCTCTTCTCCCACGTCACTTCGGGGTTACCGCGGAAAGAGAGGACAAGGCCGGGCTGGTCGTTCACGTTGTTCACCGTATACTGGTCGACGTAGGGCGTGTTGTTAGGCAGGGCGTCGTTACCTTGCGTACCATAGCTGAGTTTGAGGTTCAGGGCATGCAGCCAGTCGACGTCTTTCAACCAGTTCTCCTCTTTCATGCGCCAGCGGGCACCGAGCGACCAGAAGTTACCCCAACGGTGGTCCGGGTGGAAGCGCGAGCTGCCGTCGCGGCGGTAGGAACCGGACACGAAGTACTTGTCGGCATAGCTGTATTGCAACTGTCCGAACCAGCTCTCCAAGGTGTACTTAGAGGTATGAGAAGTCAAATCGATCATCTTCACGGCGTTGCTGAACTCGGGCTCGTCGCTCAGGAAGTACTGTTCCTTCATACCGTAGAGGTAAGCGCCGCCGTCCGAGAAGCTTTCGTGGCCGAGCAGCACGTTCACGCCGTGCTTACCAAAGGTCTTGTCGTAGTTGAGCAGCTGGTTGGCATTCACCGTCGAAAAGTTGTTCGACTGTATCTGGCCACGTCCATTCACGTTGGCGGCGTCGCCCACGACTGGCGTCTGGAAGTACACTTGGCGGAACCAGCGACCCTCGTAGCTGAAATTGGCCGTAAAGGTCAGGCCGTCGTAGATGTTGATCTTGGCAAAAGCACGGGCCGACAGGTTGTCCGTCTTGTGCGAAAGTATGTCGTTATACAGTGATCCGAACGGGTTGGCGCCTTGGGTGTACTGGCGGTTGTGGCCGTTGGTGATACCATAGTCGAACGAGGGGTTGCCGTGGGCGTCGGTGATGAGATTGCCGGCGGCGTCGTACTCATAGATCGGATAGATCGGCGCGATGAACTGGGCAAACGAGAAAAGGTTGCTCGCCTTACCGCTCCCCGCCAAAGGTTCGTTCGTGTCGACATGGGCGAACGTGGCGTTCACACCCACGTTGAGCCACTTCGTGGCCTGGTGTTCCAAGTTGACGCGGCCGCTCATGCGCTTGAAGTTGGACGCATGGACATAGGAGCCGTCGTCGAGGTAGTTGAACGAAAGATAATACTTCGTCTTGTCGTTACCGCCGTCGATGCCGACGTTATACTCTTGGCGGAAGCCGTTGGTGAACGGCTCGCTGAGCCAATCGTCGTGGTAAAGCAGCTGGGCCGAGCGGTCCATCAAGCCCGTGATAGGATTGACGAGCATGTTGTCAGCTACGTTGTAAGAGTTGTAGTTACCCAACGCGCTGACCAGGTTCTGCGAGGCCATGATGCCGGCCTGCATCATCGAGTTGCCGTTGGCCACATACTGGTTGCGCAGGGCTTCCCACGTCAGCTCGTAGTAGTCGCCCTCGTCCTTGACGGTGCGGTAGGCAGGCACGCCTCGCTGGTTGAAGCCCCACTTGGCCTCGAAGTTGATGTTGGTCTTGCCGGCCTTTCCCTGCTTGGTGGTCACGATGATCACACCGTTGGCACCGCGCGAACCGTAGAGGGCTGCGGCGGCCGCGTCTTTGAGGACGTTGACGCTCTCGATATCCTTGGGGTTGATGGCGTTCAGGGAGATGGACGTGGGCACACCGTCGAGCACGATGAGCGGGTTCTTCGAAGCAAGGATCGAACCGATACCGCGCACGTAGATTTTAGCGTCCGAACCGGGCTGCCCCGAGCTCTGCGTCACCTGCACGCCGGCCAACTGCCCCTCCAATCCCTTGGAAAGGTTCGACAACTGCATGGCGGCCAGCTTTTCGCCTTTCACGCTCGACACGGAGCCCGTGAACGACGACTTCTTGGCCGTGCCGTAGGCCACGACGACGGCTTCGTCGAGCTCCGTTTCGTTGTACGACATGGTCACCTTTACGTTGCCGGCCACGCTGACGCGCATGGGCTCCATGCCGATGTAGGAAATGGAGAGATGCTCAGCCGAAGCGGGCACGTTCGAGAGAACGAATTTACCGTTGTCGTCGGTGACGGTGACAAGCTTCGTGCCGTTCACCTTGACAGTGGCACCGATAACCGGGTTACCGTCGGGATCCGTCACGGTGCCTGTCACGCGGCTTTGGGCCGACGCCACACCTGCGCCCAACGCAAAGCATGTCGAAACAAGCAGTAACTTTTTCTTCATAATTGATTTATTAAATTAAACATATCGTCCAAACTACGGGGAGGGGCGAGCGCCATAATGCCTGGCCACTGCCTGCTGCCGGCGGGCGGTGAAAAAAGTGTGAATATGCATACGGCGAACCTTTCCACGGTATGCAAAAGCACCTACCCGACACTTAATTTCCGCAAAAGTAGGAATAAATTTCTAAACTGTAACAATAGCGTTACGCAAAAGGTTGCAATTTTAACATTTCACGCCGTTCTTTCCCTCTGTAATCCTGACTGGACTTCCACCCGATGGGGGGGGGTAAATCGTAACGTTTTATCATATTATTCACAATAAACAATCCAATTTATCAAATCACCAAACCACCAGCCACGCTACCATTTACAAAATGCCACATCTTCACCT
This sequence comes from Prevotella sp. CAG:755, assembly GCA_000431275.1. Classification (GTDB taxonomy): domain Bacteria; phylum Bacteroidota; class Bacteroidia; order Bacteroidales; family Bacteroidaceae; genus Alloprevotella. The sequence goes on from HF989232.1 coordinate 20,413, forward strand.
GTCATCACTCGTCACGAAGAAAAAAATCGAGACCGGCGTTATATTTTTTCATTCCACCTCGCGCTTATGCACATATCCTTACCTCGCACACCTGTTATATATAATAAAATGTGTACCTCACTGCCCCGTTCTTGCTGCCGCAGCACCCGATCCGACGGACGTCGCGGCAGGAAAGACGGACGCCGCGGCAGGAAAGACAGGCACGCCAACAGAATACCCCGCGACGGCTCACCCAACATCCACCACCTGCGGCCAACCACCCCGTCGCCACCACACCAAACGTAGGGGCGCCATTTATGACGCCCGTCGCCCGACAGGGCGAAACCACAGGCGGACCCAACACGCCCGCGACGACACGCCTAACATCCACCACCTGCGGCCAACCACCCCATCGCCACCACACCAAACGTAGGGGCGCCATTTATGACGCCCGTCGCCCGGCAGGGCGAAACCATAGGCGAACCCAACACGCCCGCGGCGACACGCCCAACATCCGCGACGGCCCGTGCGGCCGACATCTTGCCGCCTGCGGGCGGAAACGGGCGTCATAAATGGCGCCCCTACGACACACCGACACCAAGATAACCCGGCAGAGAGAAACCGCAGGCGAACCTAACACGCGCCCCTACGACACGCAAACGCCAAGACAGGCTGCGGCCCGACTGTGCCTACGGAAAAGCTTGCTTTTCCTTGCCCTGGCTCTCGCCTTTGCGTATCTTTGCACCAAGCAAACGGCAAAATGCCTGCCGCCGTGCCTTGATGAACCGACGAATTGCTTTCCGCCTCATGTGTGCTGTCGGCGCCACACTTCTGTGGGCCGCCGCTGCCGGACGGGCCGGTGCCGCCGCGCCTCCGGACGGCCGGCGCGACAGTTCGGCTTCGACCGACGGGACCGCCGGACGCTACAAGACCAAAACCGCAGGGCCGGACCGCCCCTTCCGTCACCGTCTCGGCGCAGCGGGAGAGTGGCTCCGCATCCTGCCTACCAACGTTTTCATCCACGGAGAGAACGCCCGTGGCCGCACCCTGCGCCACAGCCACGCCGCCCGCTTGGAATATGCCTTCGGGCTCGACCCCCACAGCTCTGCCGGCCGTGCCTATGGCGCGCCGTGGACAGGCCTCGGCATCGTCCACTACGGTTTCGAAGACCGTCCGGAGCTCGGACAGGGATGGGGAGCCTACCTCTATCAAGGAGCACAGCTCGTGGCGTTCACACCCCGCCTGTCATTGGACTACGGATGGCGCTTCGGCCTGACGGGCGGCTGGCACCCGTATGATGCGGAACGCAATCCTTACAACCGCAGCCACGGCTCGCGACTCAATGCCTACCTCGACGCAGGCTTGGAACTGCGTTGGGCGGCCGCGCCCCGGTTCGACGTTATCCTCGGCGCCACATTCGCCCACTTCTCGAACGGAGGGACGACAATCCCCAATGCGGGACTCAACACGTTCGGGGCACGCCTGGGCTTGAGCTACCGGTTCGAAACGCGCGACTTCGCTCCCGATGCGGCGACGGCACCAGCCGGGATACCGCCCTTCCGACGCCATTGGAGCTACGACCTCGTGGCGTTCGGCTCGTGGCGCCAACGGGGCTATGTGCGCAACGGACAGAAATACGTCCTCCCGTCGAAATATGCCGTAGCGGGGTTGAGCATCGCCCCGATGCGGAACCTGGGCTACCGCTTCCGCATAGGCATGGCGCTCGACGCCGTCTACGACGCCTCGGCAAACCGCGTCCGTTTCTACGCCGACCGCGAGGGCATCCTCGCCGTGCCAGACGTGCCACTGCGCCACCAGCTCGCGCTGGGTCTGTCAGGGCGGGCGGAATACGTGATGCCGTGGTTCATTCTGGGGGCGGGCATCGGCTACAACGTGCTGTCGGTCGGGGGCGACATGCGTAACTTCTACCAAATCCTGGCGCTCAAAATCGACCTGACGCACAGTGTTTTCCTCCACGTGGGATACAACCTCCGCAACTTTCACGAGCCCAATTACCTGATGCTCGGCCTTGGCTATCGTTTCCACGACCTTACGCCGCGCCTCTACCGCCTGTTCCCGTCCCGCAAACCGAAGAGATAACACCCTGTCCCAAGCGTCCGGTTTCCCGGACACACCGGCCATAAACTCCGGCGCCCCAACCGTTCACTCACCTTCTCCACCCAACACATGCCACACCCCGACACGCCATTCCGCATCTGTCCTGCCGGCCCTGCCGACCACGACGCGCTCGACGCGGTGTTCCGCGCGAGCGTCGCGGAACTCTGCCGTCGCCACTACACGACGCGACAGCTCGACGCCTGGCTACAACGCGTCACACCACAACGCTGGGACGAACTGCTCCACGGCGACCTCTTCTTCTTTCTCGCCCGCGACAGATTCACGGGATGCCCCGCCGGCGTGATGTCCGTCAACGCACGGGGCTATGTCCACAGCCTCTTCGTCCACCCCCGCTACGTCCGGATGGGCTTAGGCCGCCATCTGCTCGCCGTGGCAGAACAATGGGCCATCGCGACAGGCGCCGCGAGCCTTTGGGCCGAAGTGAGCCTCACGGCAGAGCCCCTGTTCAGGGCGTGCGGTTTCCACATCGAACGCACGCAGGAAGCCATCGTCGGCAGCGAGCGACTCCCCCAACGGCTCATGCGGCGTGACATGGCCCATCATCAGGCCACCATCCTCCCCGCCTGCGCCGGGACGGCCGACATCAGGCTGGTCTGGGACGGACGGATGCGTCACGTCGACCTTTTGCTGCTGGCCGACGAAGACGAGACAATGCTCCGGCGTTATCTCGACCGGGGCGAGATGTTCGCCGTCAGCATCGGCGACGAGACGGTCGCCGCCTGCATCGTGACAAACGAGGGCAACGGTGTGCGCGAAATCCAAAACCTGGCGGTCCGAACCGGCTGGCAGCGCCATGGAATCGGCCGCTGGCTGCTCGCCCTGGCCGAGGAGCGCTACCGTGCCTGCACACGCCTGCTCCGCGTCGGCACAGGCGACAGCCCACTGACCATTCCGTTCTACGAGGCCTGCGGTTTCCGGCCCGTCAGCCGCGACTCGGGCTACTTCCTGCGCCACTATGACCACCCCATCTTCGAGGCAGGGCGACAGCTCACCGACCGCATCGTCCTCGAAAAGCCGTTGAGTCTCCCGTCCTTCGGGACGGACGGACAAGACGGCTGACAGGATTTACGACCGCAGTGACAGAAAATTCTGGAGCAGTGACCGTTTTTCCTCTCACAGCTCCAGTTTTCCGCCCCAGGGAAATGAGCGCACCATTCATCGCTACCGGGCGTCAAAGTGTTGCCACGTCAGGGGCGCGATAAGCGACAATGAAGTGTAGGGGCGACACCTGTGTCCCCGGATGCCTGCCGCATCAGCGAATCGTATCACGCTATACCATAACGGGTATAGCGGCAGCCGGCTTACCCTGTCAATCCGCATGATGTCACCTTCGCGGGCGTGTGTTCACCGTTGCGGACGGCGCGACGGTGTTCCGGGCGTCACAAGTAGGGCCCCGGCGGTTGGGAACACACCGCCCGTTCGCACACTTCGCTTCACCGAAATAGGCAGTCACCAAGCCAGACGGCCGAAAATCCTGCGGCTTTTCGTCATCTAACCGCTCGTTTGCACTATCTTTGCACCTCACACGGCCGACGCACCGACTGCGCCGCGCCCGACAACGCCAACCACATGCACATCACCAACCTGCTTTTCGACTTCGGCGGCGTGCTGGTCGACCTCGACCGCGAACGCAGCCTCCGCGCTTTTGAGACATTGGGCTTCGACGCCCGCCCGTTTTTGGGCGACTTCGGGCAACAGGGCATCTTCTCCCGCCTCGAAAGCGGCCGCGCCACGGTGGCCGAGCTCTGCGACACAGTGAGGCAGATGGCCGGCCAGCCCGACATGAAGGACACCGACATCGTGCAAGCCTTCGAACAGTTCCTCGTGGGCATACCCAGTGAACGGCTCGACTGCCTTCTGCGCCTCAAACAGCGCTACCACATCTTCCTGCTCAGCAACACGAACCCTATCCACTGGCGCATGGCAAGAGAGGAGCTCTTCCGCTACAAAGGCCTGGGCGTGACCGACTTTTTTGAAAAAGCATTCCTCTCGTTCCAGATCGGCATTGAGAAACCCGCCCCGGGCATCTTCCGCGCCGTGGCCGACGCCGGACTCGACCCCGCCGCCACCCTCTTTCTCGACGACAGTGAGACAAACTGCGAAGCCGCCCGCCGCGAAGGCTTCCACGCCCACGTGGCGCCGCAAGGAGGCGGATGGATGGCCTACTTCAACGAAAACAACGACCTATGTATCTCATAGACGAACAGCACCCTGCTCCCGCATCGCCCTGCGTGACGACCATCGGATTCTTCGACGGCGTCCACCGCGGCCACCAGTACCTCATCCGCCAGGTTCAGGCCGAGGCGCAGCGCCGTGGCGTCGACGCGTGTATCGTGACCTTTGCCGAACATCCGCGCCGCACCTTGGCGGCCGACTTCCAGCCCCGCCTGCTCACCACCCTCGACGAGAAACTCGATCTGCTGGCCGACGCTGGCGTCGACCGCTGCTGCGTGCTCCGCTTCGACCGCGAAATGGCCTCCCTCCACGCCCGCGACTTCATGAAACAGTACCTCAAAGACCGCCTTCACGCCGAAGCGCTCATCGCGGGCTACGACCACCGCTTCGGAGCCGGCCGCGAAGAAGGCTTTGCCCACTACGTGCACTACGGTCAGCAACTCGGCATCGACGTGAAGCGCGCCCGTCCTCTCGAAGCCGCCGGCGTCGTCGTCAGTTCCTCCGCCACACGCCGCTTCCTCGAAGCAGGCAACGTCGAGATGGCCGCCCTGTGCCTCGGACGGCCCTACGGTCTTAGCGGAACTGTCGCCCACGGGCACGAGGTGGGCCGCACGCTCGGTTTTCCCACGGCAAACGTCGTGCCCGGCACGGCAGACAAAATCATCCCGGCGGCCGGCGTCTACGCCGCCCGCTGCACCACCGACGGCCAATGCTACGACGCCATGGTCAACGTAGGCACCCGCCCCACCTTCGACGGCGACGGGAGCCTCACCATCGAGGCCCATCTCTTCAACTTCGACGCCGACCTCTACGGGCAGCCGCTCCGCGTCGACTTCATCGCCCGCCTGCGCGAAGAACGCCGCTTTGACTCACCCGACGACCTCCGACGCCAGCTCGAAGCCGACGCCCGCGACACCCGAACACGCTTACGGCCATGTGGAGAATAGTCGCCATTCTGCTCACCTACTTCGTAGCACAGATTGCTACGGCCATCGTGGGCTCTGCCCTTGCCGACGGCAAGACGGAGACAGCGCGGGCCGTGGCGCTCGGCGAAGCCAGCCTTCTGGTCAACGTGGCGCTCATTGGCCTCCTGCTGGCCTGCGGATGGGTGGCCCGGCGGCTGCCCGCCAAACGTCCGCCCTTCATGGCGCCCGCCACTGCCGTGGCACTATTGGCCGCCATAGTACTCTCGCTCGGCGGCAACGGGCTGAGTTTTCTGCTGAACGCCGACGACCACGGTACGACCGATCTTTTCCGTGCCATGATGAGCAGTCCTGCCTGCCTGCTCTCCTTGGCTGTCGTCGGACCGGTGGCCGAAGAAGCCGTGTTCCGCGCCGGGCTCATACCGGCCATGACGCGCGCCGGACTGAACCGCTGGGCGGCCGCCGCGCTGTCCGCGCTGGTCTTCTCACTCGTCCATATCAACGCCGCGCAGAGCATTCCGGCCTTCACAACCGGCCTGCTGCTCGGCGCTTTCTACGTCGTTACGGGCGACATCCGCCTCTCCGCAGCCGCCCACATCACTATCAACAGCATGGGGCTCATCTCCTACGCCCTTGACGACGGGAGCACTGGCAAAGCCACCACGGCAGAAGCGCTCACCCTGACCCTCACTTGCTTCATCGCAGCCGCTCTCCTGACCGTCTTGTGGTGGAAGCTCACTCACCGAAAACAATGAAGATACGACACATCGACTTAGGGGAGCGTCCGCTCCTGCTCGCACCCATGGAGGACGTGACCGATATCGGTTTCCGCCTGCTCTGCCGCCGTTTCGGCGCCGCCATGGTCTACTCCGAGTTCGTCGCAGCCGATGCCCTCGTCCGCGGCGTGAACCGCAGTTTGGAGAAGCTCACTGTCTGTGACGAGGAACGCCCTGTGGCCATCCAAGTTTACGGCAAGGAGCCTGCCGCCGTACGCGACGCGGCACAACTCGTCGTCGAGCGGGCCCATCCGGATGTCGTCGACCTGAATTTCGGTTGCCCCGTGAAACGCGTGGCAGGCAAAGGGGCCGGCGCAGGACTGCTTCAAGATGTGCCGCGGATGCTCGAAATCACGCGCGCCGTCGTCGATGCCGTGCCCGTCCCCGTGACGGCCAAAACGCGCTTAGGATGGGACCAGAACAGCAAAATCATCGTCACACTGGCTGAACAACTACAAGATTGCGGCATTGCGGCGCTCACTATCCACGGCCGGACACGCTCGCAGATGTATACCGGGCAGGCCGACTGGACGCTCATTGGTGAGGTCAAACGCAACCCCCGGATGCACATCCCGGTAGTGGGAAACGGCGACATCACAACGCCCGACGAGGCGCGCGAAGCGTTCGAACGCTACGGTGTCGACGCCGTCATGGTGGGAAGGGCGACGTTCGGCCGTCCATGGGTGTTCAAGGAAATGCACGACGCCCTCCACCCCGACGCGCACACCGTGGGCGACGTCATACCGAGCGATTATGCTCCGATGAGCCCCGACTGGAAACTCGATGTGCTCAAAGCACAGGTCAGAAACAGCGTGGAGCGCATCGACGAATACCGCGGCATCCTGCACATCCGCCGTCACCTGGCCGCCACACCCCTTTTCAAAGGCATACCGAACTTCCGCGAAATGCGCATCGCCATGCTGCGCGCCACGACAGTGGATGAGCTTTTCGAATTGATGGAGCAAGTTCGCCCGCTCGTACGCGAACATCACACATGAAAGCCCCTCTCCTCTTCCTTCTGTTGCTTCCGGGGCTCACGGCTTGCCGGCCTGGTTCGGCACCACAGCCCCGGACGCAGCTGTCGCACGTGAACATCCTGCCCCATACCCAAGTGAAGGACCAAGGTGCCCTGCCTGTCTGTTGGGCCTACGCCATGCTCTCGCTCATCGAAAGTGACCGCATGGCTGACGGCGACAGCGTCAATCTTTCGGCTGCCGACGCCGTGCGCACCGCCGCCACCGAAGCGCTCTACGCCGGAACGCTTCCGCGCGATCTGCGGGGCACGGGCGTCACCCTCCTGCGCATCGTCAGCCGGACAGGTACCGCCGCCTATGATGCTGCCCCCGACCTCAGCCATGAAGCCGGCGAACGCCTGCTCAGCGAAGGGCGCAGGCTCAATGCCCGACGGAGGAAGAGCATCCTGGCGCCCGATGCCACAAAGGCCGCAACGGGAAAAACAAGCCGGCTGACAGAACGAACGGAACGGCTGACTGAAATTGCAGGACGGCTGACCGCGACGACAGTTTGGGCCAACGGTTTCATGCCCGACGCGGACGCTACGGCTCCCGCCCTTTCCGCCATGCCCGACGCGGCGGGAGTCCGGCGCCTCGTCCAAGGCACGTTCGGCCCGGAGCCTCCACGCAAGCCGTGGGACGGTGGGCGTTACGAAGGCTTCACCTGCCTGCCCGATTCAGGCTACGGCCGCCCAGTATTGCTCGACGTACCGGACAACCGCGAACGGGCCCGCTTCATGAACCTGCCCCTCGAAGCCCTCATGGACACCGTCCGTGCCACCCTCGGACGGGGACGAACCTTGGCGTGGCAGGGCGACGTGAGCGAGGCGACGTGCTCGTTCGAAGCGGGTACGGCCACATGGCCCGTCAGCCGGCGCGCCGTGAACGAACGGGAGCGCGCCCGCGACCTCAGGTCCGGACAGACAACCGACGACCACATGATGCACCTCGTCGGGACGGCACAGAGCCGCGACGGCCGGTTTTTCTTCGTGCTCAAAAACTCCTATGGGCGTACAGGCCGCTTCGGCGGATACTTGCTCATGGACGGGAACTATTTCCGGATGAAGACCCTCGCCGTCTATCGTCGTGACACATTATAACATATAAGGAAACGACAAGGGCCGCCCGGCCTCCGCAACATTCTTTCGCCCAAACAGCTCCGCTCCGACAGGATGCGGCCCGACCAGTCCGGCGGAAAAGCGAACTTTTTCTTGCCTCCAAGCCCGCCTTTCACTATCTTTGTTCCACGAAGATAGGATGCGGCTCGGCCAAGTCCTCGGGAAAGCGTGTTTTCCCTTGCCTTGTCTCTCGCCTTTCACTATCTTTGCCCTAAACCTTACGACGAATGCGTATGACTATCCGTACTCTACTCCTAAGCCTTGCCCTGCTGAGCGGTGCAGAGGCTGTCTCGGCTGCTCCCAAAGACCCGAAGACAAGACCCACTCCGACGACGTTCAAAATCGACGTCCACCGTATGATTCCCATGGCCTACCGCTCGCATTCGCTCGACCCCGGTTATTCGGTCGAAGTGCGCAACGATTCGCTCATCTGCTACCTCCCCTACGTCGGACAGAACTACACGGCGAACCCCGTGGGCGGCGTACAGCTCGACTTCGCCGTCCCTATCCACAGCCGTGAGCAACGCGAAGGACGGAAAAACTCGCAAGTCATTCGTTTCCGCTGCGCCGATGGAGCGGCAGCCTACGAATTCCTCATCACGCTATGGCCCAACGGACGAGCCAACGTCGACGTCATGCCAGTCACGGCACAACGCATCAGCTATGACGGCAAAGTCGTGACAGAGTGACGACTTAATCCAACTTGCGATATGAATGATTTCGTTTTTCACAGCCCCACGGAATTCATCTTCGGCCGTGGGGTCGAGGCCCAGGCGGGCGAACGCATCGCCCACTGCGGCGGCCACCGCGTGCTCATTGTCTGCGGCGGGGGATCGGCCCGGCGCAGCGGCCTGCTCGACCGCGTGGTGAAAGCCCTCGACAGCGCGGGCCTCGCTCATTCCCTGCTTGAAGGCGTACGTCCCAACCCGACCGACGAAAAGGTGCGTGAGGGAATCCGCATCGGGCGGACAGAAGGTACAGACTGGCTGCTGGCCATCGGTGGCGGTTCGGTCATCGACACGGCCAAAGCCATCGCCGCAGGCCTCAGGTACGCCGGCGATTTCTGGGACTTTTTCGACGGGACGGCCACGGTGACGGAAGCGCTCCCCATAGGTGTCGTGCTGACCATCCCGGCGGCCGGAAGCGAAGGCTCGGGCAACAGCGTCATCACGAAAACGGCCACACGCCAGAAGATAAGCCTGCGCACGCCTTACGCGCTGAGGCCTAAATTCGCCCTGCTCAACCCGGAACTCACCCTGACGTTACCGGCCTGGCAGACGGCATGCGGCATCACCGACATGCTGGCGCACATCATGGAACGCTACTTCACGAACACGCCTGCTACCGTCGTGACCGACCACATCAGTGAAGGTCTGATGCGGGCCATCGTCGAAGAAGCCCGGCACGTCATCCTGAATCCGCAGGACTACGATGCACGCGCCAACCTCATGTGGGCGGGCACACTGGCGCACAACGGCCTCTGCGGAACAGGCTGCGAGGAGGACTGGGCGTCGCACTTTATGGAACACGAAGTGAGCGCGTTCTACGACGTCAGCCACGGCGCCGGACTGGCCGTTATCTTCCCGGCTTGGCTGCAATGGATGGCTGACCACCACGCCACGAAAGTCGCACAGTGGGCGGAACGCGTGTGGGACGTCGGTCCGTCCGGCACGCCGCAAGCCACAGCAGAAGAAGGCATCCGCCGCTTCCGCGCCTTCCTCGCCTCGATCGGTATGCCGCTCACCCTGCGCGAACTGGGAATCGAACATCCCGACATCAACGAACTGGTCGACAGCCTGCATCGCAACAAGGGGGAATTTATCGGAAACTACGTCCGTCTGACGCGGAAAGACACAGAAGAAATCTACCGCCTGGCACAATAAGCCGAACGGCGCCATAAAAACACAAGAAAGGCTTTACCGCTGTCCTCCTGGCGAAGCGGTAAAGCCTTTCCGGTAGAGTCGGAACCGCACACCTGCGTCAGCGCTCGGCGGCGACGACCTTATAGAGTTTGTCAGAAGGACGCACCTTGACAGGCACGGCGATGGACACGCGCATACCCTTCTCGGCCCGGTTGACCGGTCCATGATCGCCATGAATCTCGGCAGGCGTGACACGGACAAGCCCGGTGGTCGGGCCAGTGACAAGAAGTGAATCGCCGGGCACGAAATCCTCGGCCTCAATCAGGAATTCCGCGACACCGAGACGGGCATAATACTTGACACCCCGGCCGACATAAACTTTCCGCTCCGTGGCGCTCGACCCATAACGCTCGCTCCATTCGCCCAGTCGCTGCCCCAGATAATAGCCATCCCAAAAGCCGCGGTTGAAGACCGTAGCCAGACGCGCGTCCCACTCCTTCATACGTTCCGGACCGTACGTCCCGTCGAGCACGGAGGCTATTGCCTCCTTGTAGCAGCGCACCACCGTATCGACATACTCAGCCGGACGCGCCCGGCCTTCTATTTTGAAGACGCGGACGCCGGCCTGCATCATACGGTCGATGAAGCCAATGGTCTTCAAGTCCTTTGGACTCATGATGTAGGGGCCATCGACGTCGAGCTCAACGCCCGAGTCGCGGTCGCGGACGGTGTAGGCCCGACGGCATACCTGCATGCACTCGCCACGGTTGGCCGAGCGGCCAAGGTTGTCGAGACTAAGATAACACTTGCCGCTGACGGCCATGCAAAGTGCCCCATGGCAGAACATCTCTATGCGTATGGGCTTTCCGGAAGGCCCGCAGATGTGCTCTTCGCAGACGGCACGGTGGATGGCCGCCACCTGGCCGAGGTTCAGTTCCCGGGCCAGCACTGCCACATCGGCATAGCGGGCATAGAAGCGCAGAGCCTCGACATTGCTGATGTTGAGCTGTGTGGACAGGTGCACTTCCATACCTATCTGACGGCAATAGGCCAGCACCGCTATGTCGGAGGCGATGATGGCCGAGATGCCCGCGTCCTTCGCGGCGTCGCAGATGGTGCGCATGAGCGGGAGGTCGTCGTCATAAATAATGGTATTGACCGTCAGATAACTGCGCACGCCGTGCGCAGTGCAGTCTGCCGCCATCCGACGGAGGTCGTCGACGGAGAAATGACTGGCCGAGTGAGCCCGCATGTTGAGCCCCTCGACTCCAAAGTAGATGGAACCGGCCCCAGCGTTAATGGCGGCCGCGAACGATTCGGCGGAGCCGACGGGCGCCATTATTTCAAAATCGTTTATCGTTGCATTCATCATAAGGCAAAGATAGTGCAAACGAGCGGAAAGCACGGAGAAAAGCCGCAGGATTTTCGCAAGGTCTCCCCGAGTACTGCCGGACAATGCAGTCGCAGCAAACACTGGAACGTCATTCCTGCCCCTTTTACCGAGAGGACACAGAGCGCTCTGCCATGCACCCTTCGCGCATATGCGGGAGGCGATTGGCGCTCCCCGGAGGAAAAGATGTCGCCCCGGCAAGTCTTTGCTGGCGACACGGCAGGATATGACAGCTTGCCTGACGACACGGATGATGCTCCACATCCGGACACGTCTTTACGGGACGGCCGACTGAAAAAACTATCGCCCTGACAGGAAAAACCGTCAGGGCGATAGAAAAAACGAAAGGGCTCGCAGGAAAGGGAAGCCCAGCTTTCAACTTTTGGCCTTGTATGCCAAGGCGTAGAGGCGCATCTGCTTGACCATCGCGAGCAGTCCGTTGCTGCGCGTGGGCGACAAGTGCTCCTGCAAACCGATACGGGGAATGAAATAAAGGTCTGCGGCGAGAATCTCGTCGGCCGTATGCCCGTCGAGCACACGCACCAAGAGCGAGACAATGCCTTTCACGATGAGCGCATCACTCTCGGCACGGAAGTGGAGCAGCCCCGCATCATCACGGTCGCATACCAGCCAGACGCGGCTCTGGCATCCGTCAATCAGGTTCTGATCTGTCTTGTCACTGTCAGGCAGGGCTTCCTGCTCGCCACCGAGGTCAATAAGCAGCTGGTAACGGTCCATCCAATCGTCCAGTTCGCTGAACTCTTCAATGATTTCGTCTTGAATTTCGTTGATAGTCTGCATGATATTTATCACTTCTCTTCGTAAATCACTTGCAGCAAGGTCTGTCCTGCGGCTTTGAGTGAATTTTTGTCTATATGCTCCGGTGTATCGCTGACAGTGTGCCATGTCGGACAGAAACCGGTCGTCGTGTTCCGGTAATAGGGGATGATGTCGATGGTGGGCAAACCGGCTTCATTGAGAGGCACGTGGTCGTCGGTGATGTAGCCACCGTCCTCACGGGGGAAGAAATCGCTGTAACCGGCACGCTCGGCAGCACTCCATACCTTGTCGACAACAGATTGGGCATAGCGGAGGGAATAGCCTTCGTAGCAGAAGCGTGCGCCGGGACCGCCGACCATGTCGAGCAGGATGGCGTAGCGGGGCCGCACGTCGGTGTAGTGCTGGTTCTTCGCCCAGAACTGCGACCCCAGACACCACGTCATGGCGTCGTCCGAGGCATCGGCCCACTCGGGTGTGCCGGCGTCTTCACAGTCGAAGCAGATGAAGTCGACTCCCACGGCGGGAGACTGCGTCCGCAACTGCCGCGCGATTTCAAGCATTACAGCCACACCACTCGCCCCGTCATTGGCGGCAGGCACAGGCTGCCGCCAATTGGTGGAATCCGGGTCGTGGTCGGCCCAAGGGCGGCTGTCCCAATGCGCACAAACGAGGACGCGGTCGCGAGCGTCGGGATTGAACGCCGCAATGATATTCCGGCACGGTATGGAACGGCCTTCCCACGTGATAACCTGGGTGCGCTGTTCGGTCACCGTCAGTCCCAACGCGCGGAACGCTGCGACGATGTAATCGCCACAAGCAGTGTGCGCCTCCGTGCCCGGCACCCGCGGCCCGAACGCACACTGCGCCTCGATGCTTGCATAAGCCGAATCGGCATCGAAGGCGGGCACAGCGACAGTCACCGTGTCCGTCTCGTCCGACGGTTTGGCCGCTTTTTCGTGACAAGCAGCCAAGACACCCACTGCCGCAACAGCTGCAAGCAGCCTTATGATTTTTTTGAGAAACATAGTCTTCTTATTTTTATTCGTCCTGTTTGGTCTTCGTCCTATATTATGAACCCTCCGTCGGAGGCAGCCTGCTGGACCTGGCGCATGACACGGAGAAAATTGCCGCCCCAAATCAATTCGAGATCTGCCTCGCTGAACCGCCGGAGCAGCAGGTGACGCGTGAAGTTCAGCAACTCAGAGGCCGAGGCGCAGCCCCGGATTCCACCGTCGCCGTCAAAGTCTGTCCCAATGCCGACATGGTCGATGCCGGCCACGTCGATCATGTGACAAAGATGGTCAACAGCATCGACTATCGTCGCTTCGCCTTCAAGTCGAAGGAAGCCATGATAAAGCGTCACCTGAGCCACACCGCCAGTGCGGGCGAGCGTCCGAAGCTGTTCGTCGGTCAGGTTGCGAGGATGGTCGCACAACGCCCGCGAAGAAGCATGTGAACACACGACAGGCAAACGGCTGATGCCGACTGCGTCATAAAAACTCTTCTCCGAAGCATGTGAGAGGTCCACCATCATACCCACGCGGTTCATCTCGGCAATGACGTCGGCGCCAAAAGGACTCACACCATGATGCTCGCCCGAAGAACGGCGCGCGGAGTCGCAGATGTCATTGTCGCCGTTGTGACAGAGGGTCATGTAGACCACGCCGCGCCGCCGGAAACGCTCTACTTGCGCAAGATCTCGCCCGACGGCATATCCGTTCTCTATTCCCCGCATCACAGCCCGGCTGCCTTCGCGTTTCAAACGGTACAGGTCTGCTGGCGTATCAGCCAAACCGACGCCTTGACAACGGGAAACCATTGCGTCAATTTCGGTCAGCAGTCTGTCTGCCTGCTGCGTAGCGGCGGCCAAATGCTCCGGCGTTCGCTCGCCCTGCGGCAGATAGGCCACCATGACGGTGGCGTCAAGTCCCCCTTCGGTCATCTTGTGCAAATCGACAAGCACCTTGGGATCACGGTGGTCGAAGTCAACGCCACGATCGAAGAACATCGGCGTGTCGCAATGGCTGTCGAGCGTCAGGATACGACCATGAATGTCACGAGTGCGGCGATAGAGAGCACACTCGTCCACGAAGCGACGGAAAAGAGGGAGCATCACGTCATTTCCAGCCGGGAAGAAACACTCGGGATGCCATTGCACACCTACGGCAAAGCGGAAATCAGCACTCTCGACGGCTTCAACGACACCGTCAGCCGACCGTGCCGTCACACGAAAGTGAGCGCCGGGACGGACAACAGCCTGATGATGAAAGGAGTTGACGGCGAAACGCCGGCCGAAGAGTTCTGCCAGCAAACTGCCCTCGTCGGCTTGCACAAAATGGGACGCGACGCCGCGGTCAAGCTGCTGGTCGTGCTTAATGGGCAGCGGAGCCTCCTTATCATGCCATGCGGCAATATCCTGGCAGACTTCGCCTCCCATAGCAGCCACCATAACCTGAATGCCACGGCATATACCCAGCATGGGTAACTGACGGTCGTAAGCCAGACGGGCCAACATCAACTCCCCCCAGTCGCGACGCCCGTTGACGCCGTGCAGCGCGGGATGGGGGTCGTCACCGAAATACAAGGGGTTAAGATCGCCACCACCGGAAAAGAGCACGCCGTCCACGCGGTCCAGACAAGAAAGCAGAGTCGCCACATCATCCGTCGGCGGAAGCACGACAGGCACACCGCCAGCAGCCTCAACACTACGGAAATAGCCCTCTGCCAGCTCACAGCCCCGATCTCCGAAATTGCCGGTGATCCCCACCAGCGGGCGAGGGGCATGATTGGGATAACAACTGTCCGCTGCGGCATAGTCAGAAAGCCAGTCAAAATGCGTCTTCATCCTGTTAAACGAGTAGTGCTATATATATTAATGTGTCACTGCGTTTCACGCTTGTCCGGCTTCTTCGGGAACCAGCCCTTACGGACACGCTCTTTCTGTTCGAAGAGTTCCTTGATTGTCCAAAATGAAGAGAAAGCCACGACACCGAGGATGGCGCTCCAAAAAGAACTTTTCACGTACAAGGCAGCTCCGCAGCAAATCAAGCCGAAGACAAGAAAAACCCACCATGGCCGAGTGCCAAAATGATACTCTGTTTTCACCACGACGGGATGGAAGAGACCAATGACTAAAAAAGCGGCCAGGCCAACGCCCAGCCCCTCGAAATTCCATTCCATAGCCGTGGAATGTTTATTTCTTCTTACCCAACGGTTTTTCCGGCAGGATGATTGGAACGCCCCGGCTGATGCTCTGTTCGAGTGAAATGAGCGTTTCGGTCGAAATCACTCCGGGAATAGCCTGGATACGGCCATTGAGAAGCTCCATGAGGTGCTCGTTATCACGGGCGTAGAGTTTAAGCAACATGGTGTAGGCTCCCGTCGTG
>HF989232.1:36021-46915 GCA_000431275.1 Prevotella sp. CAG:755
AGCTGCTTGACTACTTCCTTGTACATCGAACCGCGCTCCAAGGTGAGACCGACATACGTACAGGTTGAATAGCCCAACGACTTGGGACTCACGTTGTAACTGGACCCCGTGATGACGCCGGCTTCGATAAGCCGCTGCACACGCTGGTGAATCGCTGCACGCGAAACACCACAAACAAGCGCCACATCTTTAAACGGAATGCGCGCATTGGTCGAGATGATACCCAGTATCTTCTGATCAAGCTGGTCTATTTTATTCATTCTTGTCACTACATTAATTGTTTGACTTAAAGTTTTTACGGGAACAAAGATAACGATTTATTTCTTAGTCTGCTATATTTTTTGCTTTTTTTATTGCGATGGATAACACTATGATAAAGACAGTCGGACTTATCGCTATGACATTTTATGCAAAGGCCGTAAGTCCCGCCATGACGATAGCTACCATGCTCATCAGCTTTATGAGAATGTTCAGCGAAGGGCCAGAAGTGTCCTTAAACGGGTCGCCGACGGTGTCTCCCACAACCGTAGCTTTATGCACATCACCACCTTTTCCTCCGAAATGGCCTTCTTCGACGTATTTCTTGGCGTTGTCCCATGCGCCACCTGCGTTCGCCATGAACACAGCCAACGCGAAACCTGCACTCAGGCCACCCGTGAGCAGCCCCATCACGCCCGGAACGCCCATGAGCAGCCCGACAACAGCCGGGCATGCGATGGCCAGCAACGAAGGAACGACCATCTCACGCTGCGCGGCACGCGTCGAGATGCGGACACAACGGCCATAGTCAGGTTCAGCCTGGCCCGTGAGCAATCCTTTGATCTCACGAAACTGCCGCCTGACCTCTTCCACCATCTTACTGGCCGCCCGGCCTACGGCATTCATCGTCAGACCGCAAAAGACGAATGTCATCATGGCTCCGATGAACATGCCGGCCAGAACTTTTGGATTCATCAGCGTGACGCCGTAATAAGTCATGAAATCCGCGAAGGTGGCCTCGGAAAGTTCCACTGTCTTCCCACCCACGTCGATCACAGCCACGCCAGCCCTCCCGAGCGCCATGCGCACCTCTTCGATGTAGGACGCAAGTAAGGCCAGACCAGTCAAAGCTGCCGAACCTATGGCGAAACCTTTCCCGGTGGCTGCGGTTGTATTACCCAGCGAATCGAGGGCGTCTGTGCGCCGGCGCACCTCTGCGCCCAGTCCGCTCATTTCGGCATTGCCGCCTGCGTTATCGGCTATGGGGCCATAGGCATCGGTGGCCAGCGTGATGCCCAGTGTCGAAAGCATTCCGACCGAAGCCATCCCGATGCCATAAAGCCCGGATGAGATGTCTGCCACATCGCCGGCCGCCGCCAGGAAATAGGCAGCCAGCGAGCCCACGACGACCGCCAGCACGGGCACGACTGTCGAGACCATGCCTGTACCGAGACCCGAGATAATCACAGTCGCCGGTCCAGTCTTTCCGCTTTCGGCGAGCCGGCGTGTCGGCTTATATGACTGCGAGGTAAAGAATTCCGTGGCCTGGCCAATGACGACGCCTACGACAAGACCGACGGCCACTGCCAGCCCAAGCCGCCACCAACCTTCGAGCCCCAACATCCACAACACGCCGAAAGCGCCCGCCACGACGAGCACAGAACTTGTATTCGTGCCCCGGGCAAGCGCACCGAGGAGTTGCTTCATCGTGGCATTTTCGCGGGTACGGACAAGGAAGATGCCAATGATAGAAATCACAATGCCCACAGCCGCCACAAGCATCGGGGCAATGACTGCCCGCACCTGCTGGTCGATGTCGCCTGAATGCAGGTAAGCGGCGGCCCCCAAAGCCGCAGTGGCCAGGATAGAACCGCAATAGCTCTCATAGAGGTCAGCTCCCATGCCAGCCACGTCACCTACGTTGTCGCCCACGTTGTCGGCGATGGTGGCAGGATTGCGCGGGTCATCCTCGGGAATATCCTGCTCAACCTTGCCGACGAGGTCGGCACCCACATCGGCGGCTTTCGTATAGATGCCGCCGCCCACACGTGCAAAAAGGGCCTGGGTCGAAGCCCCCATTCCGAAGGTGAGCATCGTGGTGGTGATGACGCAAAGCTTAGAGGCCGGATTGATCACATCATCGGGGACAGCGTAGCTCAGGACGACGTACCAGAAAGAGATGTCGAGCAACCCCAGCCCCACGACGACCAGCCCCATCACTGCTCCGCTGCGGAAAGCGATACGCAGCCCGCCGTCGAGTGAGTGCCGGGCTGCCTCAGCCGTGCGCGCCGAAGCCTGAGTGGCGGTGCGCATACCGAGATAGCCGGCCAAAGCCGAGAAGAATCCGCCCGTCAGGAACGCCACAGGCACCCAATGGTTCTGGGCGTCAAAGCCATAAGCCATGACAGAAAACAAGGCAACAAGACAGAGAAACACCACACCGACCACCTTGTACTGCTGGCGGAGGTAGGACATCGCCCCGCTGCGCACAGCGGCAGCAATGTGCCGCATACGTTCGTCGCCCTCTGGCATACGCAATATCCGACGGTGGAAGAACCACGCAAAAGCCAAGGCCGCCACAGCTGCGACCGGAACTGGCCAAAAAAGCAAAGCATTCATAGTTTCTTTCATCTTTAAGGATAAGGGTGACGCTAAGGTATTGTTTTTTAAGGGAGTGCGCCACATGTGTAAGGCTTTTTTATCCTCTTCTTATTCTTTTTTAGCAATCCGTCCGGCCGCACTCCGCCGAAGCGCTCAACCGTCCGACAGAACAGCCTCACCAGGCATAAAAACAGTCAGTGCGACCGTTTCCACTATCAGCCGACTGAAACTTTCTCCCAGCCGACTCGTTTTTACGCTCAGGGAGGGCGGCATTCCACGACAACGACAGCCCGCATCCCCGTGGCGACAGGGCTTTTCAGACAAGGCAAAAATAACCACCCGAGTTATGCCCTGATTTCCATTTTTTATTGTTACTTTTGCCTGATACTATATCCGATAGCCATGAATGGAGCATTAAGAATCATAATCAGCGGGGGCGGAACGGGAGGCCATATCTTTCCGGCCATTTCCATAGCGAATGCTATCCGCACAAAACTTCCTGATACTCAGATATTATTCGTAGGTGCCGAAGGCCGTATGGAAATGAAACGCGTCCCTGCGGCCGGCTACCCCATCAAGGGGCTGCCCATCTGCGGACTCGACCGCAAGAACATGCTCAGGAACATCGGCGTGCTCTTCAAAGTAATGAAAAGCCGCCAAATGGCGCGGCGCATCATTCGCGACTTCCAACCGATGGCCGCCGTAGGGGTCGGCGGCTATGCCAGCGGCCCCACGCTCAACGTGGCCGAAGGAATGGGCATCCCCACCCTGATCCAAGAGCAGAACTCCTACGCCGGCGTGACCAACAAGCTGCTGGCACAAAAAGCCGACCGTATCTGTGTGGCCTATGACGGCATGGAACGCTTCTTCCCCAAAGAAAAAATAATCATGACGGGAAACCCCGTCCGCCAGTCACTCGTTGACGACTGCCCACCGCGCGAGGAAGCCGTGCGTAGTTTCGGACTCGTTCCAGGCAAACGGACGGTGCTCATCGTGGGAGGCTCCCTCGGCGCACGCACCCTCAACGAGTGCATCCTCGGCAACCTTCCCCTGATCAACCAGCAAAGCGAAGTGCAGTTTATCTGGCAGACCGGAGGATACTACAAGGCCGAGATCGATGCCGAATTCCGCAACCGTGAACAGCCGGACAACCTCTTCGTGACTGACTTCATCGCTGACATGGGAACAGCCTACGCCGCTGCCGACATGGTCATCTCACGGGCCGGCGCGGGCAGCATCTCCGAACTCTGCCTGCTCGGCAAGCCCTCCATCCTCGTCCCCTCGCCCAACGTGGCCGAAGACCATCAGACGAAAAACGCCCTCGCACTCGTCCAAAAGGACGCAGCGCTCTACGTGGCCGACGCCGACGCCCGACGGACACTCCTTCCGATGGCCATCAACACCGTCACAGACGCCGAACGCCTTGAAAGCCTGAGCCGTCACATCAAACAACTGGCCCGCCCGAACGCCGCCGACGACATCGCCGACGAAGTCATCGCTCTGGCCCGCCAATACCAAGAACAGTCCCAACGCTGAACCACATGAAAGCCGAAGACATAAAATCAGTCTATTTCGTCGGAGCCGGCGGCATCGGAATGAGCGCCCTCGAACGTTATTTCATCTCGAAAGGCATCACCGTGGGCGGCTACGACCGCACCGCCTGCCCCCTCACCGAAAAGCTCCGCGAAGAGGGAGCCCTCATCCACTACACCGATAATCCCGAGGCAATTCCCGAAGCCTGCCGTAACCGTGCGCACACGCTCGTTGTCTATACACCGGCCATACCTTCCGACCACAAAGAGCTGACATGGTTCCGCACGAATGGCTTCGAAGTACAGAAGCGTGCGCAGGTGCTCGGCACGCTCACCCGTTCGATGAAAGGCCTCTGCGTAGCCGGCACACACGGAAAGACAACCACCACGGCCATGACGGCTCACATTCTGCACGAGAGCCATGTGGGCTGCAACGCCTTCCTCGGCGGCATCACGAAAAACTATGGCACGAACTTCCTCGTCGACCACACGAGCCCCTATGTCGTCATCGAGGCCGACGAGTTCGACCGCTCGTTCCACCACTTGACACCTTATGCCACCGTCATCACCGCTACCGACGCCGACCATCTCGACATCTACGGCACTAAGGAGGCTTATTTGGAAAGCTTCCGTCACTATACGTCGCTCGTCCGTCCCGACGGCGTCCTGATCTGCCACCGAGGCCTCGAACTGCGCCCCGACCCGCAGCCCGGCGTCCGCTGTTATGATTACAGCCGCGACGAGGGCGACTTCCACGCCGAGAACCTGCACATCGGAGGCGGGCGCATCACCTTCGACTTCGTCTCGCCGTTCGGCCGCATCGACGGCATCGAGCTGGGAGTCCCCGTGAGCATCAACATCGACAACGGCATCGCCGCCATGGCACTCGCACAAATCGCCGGTGCTGATACTGACGAGATACGCCGCGGCATGCAGACATACAGCGGCGTGGACCGGCGCTTTGACTTTAAGATAAAAAACAGCCGTCACGTCCTGCTGAGCGATTACGCCCATCATCCGGCAGAGATCCGCCAAAGCATCCTCTCCCTACGCGAGGTGTTCAATGGGCGACGACTGACAGGCATCTTCCAGCCTCACCTCTACACCCGCACCCGCGACTTCTACCACGAGTTCGCGGACAGCCTCTCGCTGCTCGACGACGTAATCATCCTTGACATCTACCCGGCACGCGAACAACCCATTGAGGGCGTCACAAGCCGCCTCATCTACGACAACCTACGGCCCGGAATGCCCAAACGGCTCTGCCACAAAGAAGACCTTCCGGCCTTGGTTGACAGCGAGGACTTCGACGTGCTTGCCGTACTCGGCGCAGGCGACGCAGACAACTACATGGACCAGCTGAAAGCTATCATTGAAGCCAAAGAACCGCGCCCATGAAAAACCTCATCAAGCTCGTTTTGCTGCTCGGAGTGATCGTCTACCTCGTGTTTGCGTTCACCCGTTTCAACAAGCCGAATGAAAAAGACACCTGCCAGGCCGTGAACATCGTTATTACAGACAGCGCACAGGCCAGTTTCATCGACGCCGACGAGGTGGAGCGCCTGCTGAAAGACAGCCGGCTCTACCCATTGGGCAGGACGATGGTCGACATCAACGGGAAGGCCATCCAGCAGTTCTTGCTGAAAAATCCGCTCATAGCAGACGCCGTCTGCTTCAAGGCCCCCGGCGGAGAAGTGAACATCAGTATCAAACAACGCCTGCCAGTCGTCAGGATAATGGCAGACAACGGCGAGGATTACTTCATCGACAATAAAGGGAGCGTGATGCCTCGCGTGAAATACGCGGCCGATGTCGTCATCGCCACAGGGCATATCTCGCACGACTACGCCCGCCGCCATCTTTTCCGTTTGGGCCGCCACATCCAAAACGACCCCTTCTGGAACGACCAGACAGAACAGATTCACGTTGACCCGCAGGGCAATATCGAAATCGTGCCCCGTGTGGGCGACCAGATCCTCAACCTGGGAAAACCCACCGACTTACAGAAAAAGCTGGAAAACCTAAGGGCTTTCTACGAAAAAGCAATGAACACCGTTGGGTGGAACAAATATGCACGAATCAGTGCGGAGTTCAACAACCAAATAGTATGTACAAAAAAATAACACTACGTATATGGCAACAGACGAAAACATCATTGTAGCTATCGAACTTGGCTCCTCCAAGATCACGGGAATAGCCGGGCGCAAACAGCCTGACGGGGGAATCCAGGTCCTGGCTGTGGCGCAAGAACCGTCGTCCACATTCATACGGAAAGGTCGTGTCTTCAACATAGAAAAGACCAAGCAATGCCTGAACAACATCCGCGAAAAGCTAAGCAAAGACCTGAACAAACCGATCAGCCAAGCCTATGTCGGCATCGGCGGACAGGGCCTGATGACCTCTCTCCACACCGTTCAGCGCCAATTGGGCACACAGACCGGCATTACGGCAGAAATCGTAGACTCCCTGCTCGACAACAATCTTAACACTCCTATGGGAAACCGTGAGATACTCGAAGTCATCCCGCAAGAGTACAAGGTAGGCACGCAGACGCAGGTAGATCCTATCGGCGTCCTGACCGACAGCATCGAGGGCCGCTTTCTGAACGTCACGGCCGTTCCCACACTGCGTGAAAACATCGACAAATGCTTTGAGCAAGTCGGCCTGAAAATCGCGAACCACACCATATCAACCTTGGCGCTGGGCGACAGCATCCTCTCAGAATCAGAGCGCCGCTCAGGGTGCGCCCTCGTCGACATGGGAGCTGACACCACTACCGTGGCCATATACAAGAACAACATCCTGCGCCAACTCTCCGTGATTCCTCTCGGCGGCAGCAATGTCACAAAAGATATCATGACCCTGCAATTGGAGCGGGACGAAGCAGAACAACTTAAATTGAAATACGGAACGGCCTACGCTGAATTCGCCGACGACGAAGAACCTTCGACCATCACCCTGTCAGACGGACGTACCGTCGACGAACTCACCTTCCTCGAACTGACGGAGGCCCGCATCGAAGAAATCATCGTCAACGTTGCCAGCCAGATCAAACGCTCCGGCTACGCCAAAGACAAATTGCTGGCCGGCATCGTCATCACCGGCGGCGTAGCAGCCACAAAGAACCTTGAACGCGCTTTCCGCGAACATACTGATTTCGAACAGTTCCGCTTTGCAAAAAACCTGCCGATTACCGTCCGACTTCCACAAGGCCAAGAAAGCATAAAACTCGGCAATGTCAACACAGTCATCGCCCTTGTCGACAAAGGCACCGAAAACTGCTGCGGCATACCCGCAACAGCCACAACGCCCGTCGACCTTTTCAGCGGCCACGAGGGAACGAGTAAAGACCGCGCCGCCGAAACGCACGATCGCCACGGCCAGAAAACAGACACTACGACTAAACTACACGGGAAAGAAAGCGACGAAAGCGAAGAAGAACTCACCGACGAGAAACCTCGGAAAAAGAAACAGAAAAAGACGCACGACGGTCCGACATTCAAGGAACGCTGCTCTAAATTCTGGCAAAGCATCTCGCGCATCGTCACCGACGACTCGGACCCCAATCTCCTCGACAAAGACAAGAACCAGTAACCTGCAATATCTTCAAAACCCTTTTGGCCATGTCTGACAACAACAATAATAAAGCGGTGGAGTTCGACGTCCCGCGTACTCCCTCCACCTCGATCATCAAAGTCATCGGTGTAGGTGGCGGCGGTGGCAACGCCGTCAACCACATGTATAAAGAAGGAATCCACGACGTAAGCTTCGCCCTCTGCAACACCGACAAACAAGTCCTCGACGACTCTCCCATCCCTACCCGCTTACAGATGGGTCCTGGCCTCGGCGCGGGAGGCGAGCCTGAAAAAGCGAGTGAATACGCAGAAGCTTCACTCGGCGCTATCCACGAACTGCTCGACGACGGCACCCAAATGGTGTTCATCACGGCCGGAATGGGAGGAGGAACCGGCACCGGAGCCGCCCCTATCATCGCCCGCGAAGCCCGAAAGATGGGCATCCTGACCGTCGGAATCGTTACCATACCATTTGCATTCGAAGGACAATGGAAAATAGATCTTGCGCTGGATGGCGTAGAAAACATCTCGAAAGAGGTCGACGCCCTGCTCGTTGTCAACAACGAACGCCTCCGCGAAATCTATTCCGACCTGACGATTATGAACGCCTTCGCCAAGGCCGACGACACCTTGGCCGTGGCAGCACGCAGCATCTCAGAGCTAATCACAACGAACGGCATCATCAACGTCGACTTCCAAGACGTGCTTACCACTCTGAAAGACGGAGGTGTCGCCATCATCTCGACGGGCTACGGTGAAGGTGAAAACCGCGTCACCAAAGCCATCGAAAACGCCCTCCACTCGCCGTTGCTCAACAACAACGACATCTACGACGCCAAGCGTCTCCTGCTCTGCATCACGTGTAGCAATAACGACGAAAAGGGCACCCTGCAAATGGGAGAGATGACCGAAGTACACGAGTTCATGGGGAAAATCAAGAAAGGCTACCGCTCGAAATTCGGTCTCGCCGCCGATCCCTCATTGGGCAACAAAGTGAAAGTCACAATCCTTGCATCCGGCTTCGGCATCGAGAACCTGCCCGGAATGGAAAGCAAAATCGAACAGCGCAACGAAGAAGAAGAGCGTGTCAAAGCCGAAGACGAACGCCGCAAGGCAGAACGCCGCAGCCGTTTCTACGACTCGGAAAATGCGAAAAAACGGCCACGCCATTCGCATAACGTCTACCGGTTCACACCCGAAAGCATAGACAACGACGATATAATCGCCATGGTCGAAACCAACCCGACCTACAAACGCACAGCCGATGTGGTAAAGAACATCGACCTTAAAGCACGCGGAGAAGAAGAACCGCGCGACCCGGACGACAACACCCCCAACGACATGAAGGCTATCATTTTCGGATAACAGCCACAAAACAAAGCACACAACGATATGGCACTTTTTGAACAAATCAGCAAAGACATCGTCGAGGCAATGAAAGCCAAAGACAAGGTGAAGCTCGAAGCCCTGCGCAACGTCAAAAAACTCTTCATCGAAGCTAAGACCGCACCAGGTGCCAACGATACACTTACCGACGCCGATGCCATCAAAATCATGGCTAAGATGGTGAAACAAGGCAAGGACGCCGCCGACATTTTCACCAGCCAAGGCCGCACCGACTTGGCCGAAGAAGAACTGGCACAGGTTCACGTCATCGAGGCCTATCTGCCCCAACCGCTCACGGCCGAAGAACTCGAAGCAGCCCTGCGCGACATCATCGCCCGTGTCGGAGCCACATCACCCAAAGACATGGGCAAAGTGATGGGTACCGCCTCAAAAGAGCTGTCTGGCCGCGCCGACGGAAAGGCCATTTCAACCCTCGTCAAGCAACTACTGGCATAACCATCCAATTGCCAAGCCCCAAAGCGTCCGCCTACTCTGAGGCTACCTGACGTATTTTTTGACGGCAAGGCTTGCCCGTGTCACGGGAATGTCGTATTTTTGCAAACAATTCCGGTCGATATAGCCGGAACCGGACTTGTAGCTCAGTTGGTTAGAGCAACAGACTCATAATCTGGAGGTCCCAGGTTCAAGCCCTGGCTGGTCCACGTTAAAAAATCAAGCACTTACGATTTCTCGTAAGTGCTTTTTTCTTTGTCTGCGTAAACGAAGGCTCAGTTAGGTTCTCTGACTTTTGGATGAAAGTCTTGCTGATATTTCTGTTCGTTTATACGGATGGTATTGGGATTGGTTGTATAGAGGTCATGTGCGATGCCATCCAATAGGGCTGTTTTTCACCTCTTACATGCTCCAATCTTTACCAACAACTTGTCAGCAAATTAAAAAGCAAAGTTCGGAAAAGCGGCTGAACTTCGCCGCCATCTCACCTAATGCCTCTTTCTGAATAATCAATGCTTTCATTATATTTCAATCAGGTTCGGAAGGTTGAAGTTCGTGTAATCTCCATTCATGATCGCGCCATTTGAGAAAATAGTTGAACCTTCTTTCTTTACGCCATGCTGTTTATGGATATGGCCAAACAGATGCAAGCGAGGCTTTATTTCTTCTACCTTCATCAAAAGTTCTGTCGAACCATAGTTTATCCCATCGTCAAAATCAAGAATATCATAGGGCGGACAATGGGTAATCAATACATCTACGTCGGCAGGTATGGCTGCATAGTTACGGGTCTGACGGTCAGAAATGCAATCTTCCATGAACATGGGAACACCATAGAATTTAATTCCGTCAACTACCACACTGGAATTGCATAGATAATGCACATTCTTATCCAACCCGTCTATTTTGGCTCCATACAGACAGACATCATGATTGCCACAGATGAAAATCTTGTGCGGATAAGAGAGGTCACAAAACCAATTCATAAAGTCAATAGCTTCTTGCTCACTTCCGTTCATGGTAAAATCCCCTGAATGTACAAGGATGTCAGCATCGGGCAGCTCTGTGAGCCGCCGATGCTGACTGTGGGTGTCGGAGAGGTGAAGGATGTTAATTCTGTTGGTCAATATGTTTTTTTGCATCCCTATAACGGTCTATGCATTGATTCATTTTATCAATCAAATCATTTTCATCTTTTATCTCGCTGCCATCAATAGTCAGGTCGTGAGTTTTTAATCTTTCATCTTCACAAAGACGTTTATTTTCCTCATACATGTCAATCCAGTTCCGAGATTGCCATTGGAACAAGTAGGGAAACTCATTATCCTCTTTATTAGCTGAATTCAACTTGCAAATGCAACAGAATTC
>HF989233.1:0-234 GCA_000431275.1 Prevotella sp. CAG:755
ATGCGTGAACTTTGGAAGGCAACATACGAAAATGTACACAAGAATATGTGGAGCAAGGATGAAGAGGCTAACAAAGCGTATGAAGCTAAGAAAGCAGAGTTGATGGCAATCATACTTCCTACAAATCTTCAAATAGCAGCATAATATGGATATGGCACAATACATAATGAGCATACTCAAAACAAAGTTGATGGTGGTTTGGTCTTGGGGATTCAATTCCCCAATGGCTATCCC
>HF989233.1:313-506 GCA_000431275.1 Prevotella sp. CAG:755
TTGAGGTTGCCTATAATGAAGGCAAAGATTTGTTTGAGGTGTCATTTATCAAACGTGGCAAGGTTGTTGAAGTGATTACGGACGTGTATTTGGATATGTTGGTTGACGTGATAGACAACAAGGTTGAAAAGACTGCCGATTATAAAGAAAGGGTTGAACAAACATATTCACTTTCTCCACAGATTTGAATATA
>HF989234.1:0-172 GCA_000431275.1 Prevotella sp. CAG:755
TATCTACTCCGATAGCTTCCGCTATTGCTTTTTTGCTCATCGGTATTTGCAACATCATAGAAATTGCATACCTTTGTTCCTCGGTTATATGTTTGCTCATCTGCAACTTTTTTTTCTTTGGACGGACAATTAAAGCAAAGATAGCAAACTTTATCCATTCAGAGTGAGAGAA
>HF989234.1:305-5067 GCA_000431275.1 Prevotella sp. CAG:755
TATTATTAACTCATATATAGTTAAAGCGATGAGAAACACTACTCCCCTACGTTTGGGTTTGCTGTCGGGCGGTGCTATGGCTTTTGCCATGAGCATGGGCGCCCAAACGCGTCCCAACATCATCCTTTTCCTTGTCGACGATATGGGTTGGCAGGAAACGTCTCTGCCTTTTTGGACAGAGAAGACGCCGCTCAATGAGCGCTATCGTACGCCCAACATGGAGAAACTGGCCGAGGCCGGCGTGAAATTTACTGACGCCTATGCCTGTGCCATCTCCTCGCCGTCTCGTGCGAGCTTGATGTCGGGCATGAATGCTGCGCGTCACCGCGTGACGAACTGGACGTTAAACTACAACACGAAGACCGACGCAGGAAGCAGCGTGATTGAACTTCCGGACTGGAACTACAACGGCATCCAACCTGCGACTACGACAAACCCGAGAGATACGGTGAACAGTGCGCTTGTTACGTCTTTGCCGCAGGTCCTGCATGACAATGGCTATTATACGATCCATTGTGGAAAGGCGCACTATGGCTCGCGTTCCACGACGGGTGCAGATCCGTTGACCATGGGTTATGATGTGAACATCGCCGGTAGCGAGGCCGGAGGTCCCGGCAGCTATCTGCCCCCCTATGGCAACAGCAACTATCCCGTTCCCGGTCTCGACGATTATGCAAAAGACAATGTCTTTTTGACTGAGGCTTTGACCCAAGAGGCTATCAAAAAATTGACTAACTTCTTGGATAATAACGAAAGCAATCAGCCTTTCTATCTTTACATGTCCCATTATGCCATCCACGTTCCCTATACGGAGGATACAAGATTCTCGGGTAACTATAAGAACAAGGTTGACCCCATGTTGGGAGTGCAGCTTAATACGAGTGAGATCAACCATGCCGCACTCGTCGAGGGAATGGACAAGAGCTTGGGCGATATCCGTGAGTTCCTGGAATCACGTCCCGGATTGGCCGAAAACACTATCATCATCTTCATGTCGGACAATGGAGGACAAGCTGTGTCCGTCCGTCAGGGCACCCAGAACCGCGATCAGAACTATCCGCTCCGAGGCGGTAAGGGCTCTTCGTACATGGGAGGCGTCCGCGAGCCGATGATCGTTTACTGGCCCGGTGTGACTGACCAATACGCCGGCACATCGAACGACAGCCGCGTGATGATCGAAGACTTCTATCCTACGATTTTGGAGATGGCTGGCGTCACGGACTATGAGACGGTGCAGCATGTGGACGGCCGGAGTATCGTGGATATCATCAAGAGCAACACGCAGGGGCGCGACCGCGTCAACATCTGGCACTTCCCGAACCTTTGGGGTGAGAGCCAGAGTCGTGACGAAGGTTATGGTGCCTACTCGGCCATCATGAAGGGTGATTATCACCTCCTGTATTTCTGGGAGACGCAAGAGCGCCGCTTGTATAACATCAAGGAGGATATCAGCGAGGAGAACAACCTTATTGATGAACTGCCGGATGTTGCCCGCGAACTGTCGATTGAACTGGCCGACTCGTTGCGTTCTTATGGCGCACAGCGTCCTTCGTTCAAGGCTACGGGCGAAGTGGCTCCTTGGCCAGATGACCCTTTGTTGGTGGCTGAGCCGGGAACAGTCCTCACTCCGGACGACCGCATCTTCCAATATAGTGACGACATGCAGAAACATTATTATCGCATAGTCGACAATCAGTTCTCGGCCGGAGGCATCCATCGCAATGCCTATTGGACGCAGGGTGAGCACTATGGATATAAGGCCATTCAAGCCAGCACAACGTTGAATCGTACCGAAAGGGACGGACTTTCTTTGCAGCTTTTTTATTTTGAGAAAGGCTCAGATGAGAACCACTTTCGCATCAAAACGCTTGACGGACAGAATGTAGATTATGTCGATGGTACTACTTCGGCTACGTGGAACGACGGAAAACCTGACGAGGCTACCGAAACTGTCGTTGACAAGTATTTGCAATACGGTACGCCGACGGCCGGTGAGTTCGTGATCCGCAAATCTGCTGAAGACAACTACTACCTGATCGGACAGGGAGACGAACTGATGAATAACCGCGGTAGCGACTATGGAGTGGACGCCAGCATGAAATGGGTGGTCAACGACTACGGCGGCAGCGTGGAAGAAGTAGCAGCCAACAAGGGTAGCCAATACAAGTTCGAACTCTATGATCCGAATGCGTCTGTGGGCGAAGGAGAAGTCGCAGAGCCTTTTGAGGGAATTTTCCGGTACAGCAACGACTCGGTGCGTTATTATTATAACATTCGCGATAGCCGTCCGGAAGAATTCTTCTGGACCCAAGGTGAGCACTACGACAACCCGACTATCCAGATCAGTTCCGAAGAGTTTACCGGCGACGACGCAGAAAAGCAACTCTTCTATTTTATGGAAGGACGCAACAGCCGTTTCTTCACGATCTATACATACGATGGTCAGCCGCTGATATTTACAAGCGGAACGACTGTTTCGTCGTGGGACGAAGCGCAGAAGCCTGAGGCCGACCGCACGACTGTAACACAGCGTTATGTACAATTCGGAGACGGGACGCCTTCTCAGTTCCAGCTTGTCAAGACCTCGAATAACAGTACTTATGGATTGCAAGTGCTCAATACTCTGCTCAACAACCGTGGATCCGCCAATGGTGAAGCTGCCAATATGCTTTGGGTGGTCAACGGATACAGCGGAAACTCGGTGAGCGATGCCGGAAGTCGCTATCGCTTTATCCCGCGGTCAAGCAAGATTGTGACGGGTATCAAGGGCGTTGAACTGCCTGTTGATCGTCCGATGACGCGTGCCGAACTGGCTAAGATGGGCGACAAAGTCCAGGTGTATGACCTCCGCGGTATCCGTGTGCGCGACATACGCAATGCCGACCGTGGCCTCTACATTATCCGTACAGCGACGGACGCATATAAGGTTGCGCTCAACTAAGCTCAAACGTTTTTTAAGCAGAAGATAAACCAGCGAGGCCGACATCGTTGAACAACGGTGTCGGCCTCGCCGCTTCTTGTTCTATACGCAGGAGTTACCGTGAATGGGGATTCGGTTCGTGCGGGAACTGACCGGCGGACGCTGAGCCCGAAAACAATTGTAGCGTCCTGACTGCGAGGACGTGGCGCGGAATGGATAGAGCCTTCCGGTCGTTACTGCTTTCTTAGTCGCCTACCGGTCTTTCCGGCTCGTTGTCTGGGAAAAACGGAGCGGCGACCTGTTGTTCCAGTCAGCCGTTTCGTTTCTCCGGGTTGCCCAGTGGCTGAAATGATGTGACGCGGCGGGGTATGGATCACGGTGTATGATTGATTCTGCTTGGTGATCGGGATCGTCTTCGTTCCGTCAGTGCGCATTATCTGAGAGGGTGTAAATATAAACGGTGCTAGAAGAGGCTCTAATTATTACGGAAGTATTAACTTTGTCGCGCAAATAGATGTTTATCACTATGAGAAAAATTACACTGGTTTTGCTTGCCTTGGTCATGACGGCCGGGCAATTGTTTGCCGCCAATCCAATGCGGCGTTTGTTCCCCGTCAGCCAAAGCGACGGCACAGAAGTAATGGTCAACAGGGTCGGCAATGGCATTGTCGGTTTCTATGCCACACCCGATGGTTGGGCGCTGGTTCGTAATGCTGCCGGCGATTTGTGCTATGCCTGTTTTGACGAGTCTGGAAACTTTGTGGCATCTGATGTAGTGGCGCATGACGAAGCAGTCCGTACGGCTGCTGAGGCCGACTATGTGAAACAATCGGCCATCACTGCCTCTGATGCTTTCAACCGCCTGACGCAGCCTGATCCGAATAGCGTGCGTAAGTCGCGTCTTGTCGGCGCTCCGCAGTCAACCGGCCTTGGCATCTATGGACAGTCGGCCGGCAGCAGCATTCCGAGCATCGGTGAGGTCGTGATCCCTGTCATCATGGTTGAGTTCCCCGACCTGCCTTTCACGCTGGCTTCTGAAGAATCGCTTGACGAGCAGATGAACGGCGAAAACTACCGGGATTCCTATGGCTCGGTCGGTAGTCTGCGCCAGTATTTCATTGATAACAGCTATGGCATGTTCACGCCCGAGTATCGCGTTGTCGGACGCATGATGGCCCAATACAACCACGACTATTATGGCGCTCATGGTTCGAATGGCAGCAACGACGGCCGCATGATTGACCTCGTGATTGAATGCCTCGACTTCCTGACCGCGCAGGGACTGGATACTGAGCCTTTCCTCGCCAATGGCCGCATCCCCATGCTGTCCATTTATTATGCCGGCGAAGGCGAACAGTCGGCTTTCGGCTCTGATTCCGAAGGTTTCATCTGGGCCCATCAGGCCGGTCTGAACAACGCATACATCAGTGGCACTCCTGTGAACGCCTATCTGGCCACGAATGAATTGCTCGGCGTTTACAATGGTTCTGAACGCGTAAGTACGCAACTCACAGGTGTCGGTGTGTATGCCCACGAGTTTTGCCACGGTCTCGGTCTCCCCGACGTATATGACATCAATTACACCGGAATAACCGGTATGGACTATTGGTCGCTCATGGATCTCGGAGAACATTGGAACAATGGCTATACGCCGGTAGGACTGACTGCCTATGAACGCTGCTTCCTCGGATGGCTCGAAGTGGAAACCCTTACGGAACCGGGAGTCTATGAACTTAACAAACTGACAGACGAAGAAGGAACGCGCGCATATCGGATAGTGAACCCCCGAAGCCGAGACGGGAAAGAGAATTATATCCTTGAAAACCGCCAGCTCGGCACCAA
>HF989234.1:5090-8407 GCA_000431275.1 Prevotella sp. CAG:755
TCGGCACCAAGTGGTTCCCCTCGACCATGGGACACGGTATGTTGGTGTACCACATCTTCTACGATGAAAACTCATGGATTAGCAATCACGTGAATACGGAAGCCCGTCGCCCCCGCTATACCTACATTCCGGCTGACAATGCCAAGGGTCACGTGGATGATTACGGCTACTTGCAGACCAACTGGATTAAAGGTGACCTCTATCCCGGTCTGACTTCCAATCATGAATTGACAGACGAGTCGACGCCTGCTGCTGATGTATACCTCGGCGGAAACGGTATGGGGCAACCGATTCTCGACATCAGCGAGCGTCGCGGCGTAGTCTCGTTCACATTCATTGAAGACCCGACGGTGGGCATCGATAATGTGGTCATGGATGGCGATGTGACAGTTTATACGCTCGATGGTCGCCGTTTGTTCGACGCTCCGTCGGTTTCCGCAGCCCGTATGAAGCTCTCGAAAGGTCTTTATCTGCTTAAATCGGCGAGCGGAACTCAAAAGCTTTTGGTTGAATAACCGTTAAAATAGAGTCTGATATGAATCGTATTTTGCGGACAAGTATTCTTGTCACAATGATGAGCCTCTGCTGTGTCTCACTCTCCGCCCAATCGTTCGGCGATCTTTTGAAGAAAGCCTCGGACGGCCTTAATCTGGGCAGTACGGCAAAGGATTATGTGTCGGCTTTGTTGGGAAAAGACAAGGTGACTGCTGAGGATCTGGTCGGTACGTGGACATATTCCGAACCGGTGCTGGTGCTTGAATCAGATCAGGTGCTGGGCAAGATCGGAGGGGCAGTGATGGCCCAAACTGCCGAGAAGAAACTCTCGTCTGTCATGGAGAAAATCGGCGTCAAGCCGGGCGTAGTGAAGATGACGTTCAACAGCGACGGCACGTACACTTGTGAGTTGAGCGGTCATACCATCCGAGGCACGTATGAGGTGCAAGACGCAACCTTGACATTGAAGAAATTGAACTTCACAGCCTTATCGGCCAATGTGAAGAAGACGGGGAACAGTTTGCAGTTGGCTGTGCAGGCCGACAAACTGCTGACGCTTGTTTCTTCGCTTACGTCTATCGTACCGGAAGACGGTATGCTTTCGACCGTGACGTCGCTCTTCAAGAGTTATGACGGTATGCAGGTCGGCGTGAAGTTTGAAAAGTGACCGTAAGGCTGCGATAATCATAATGCGAAGGGGGCGGTTCGAAATAATCGAACCGCCCCCTTCGCATACCAGTATGTGTGGTGTCGTTTAGATGAGGTATTGTGAACTGATGCTCTCGTTTGACATGACGCGTCGTATGGTTTCTGCAAACATGTCGGCTACGGTCAGTTGTTTCACCTTTTTGCAGTCGTGCGTATAGGGGATGCTGTCCGTGAACACAATCTCTTGGAGTTTCGAAGCCTCGATGCGTTCTGTGGCCGGGCCGGACATGACACAGTGTGAGGCGATTGCGCGCACGCTGTTGGCTCCGTTTTCAATCATCAGGTCGGCTGCTTTTGTGATTGTGCCGGCCGTGTCGACGATGTCGTCGACGAGGATGACGTCCATGCCTTTCACGTCGCCGATGATCTGCATGGTTTCGACAACGTTTGCCTGCTTGCGGGTTTTGTTGCACAAGACGAGCGGGCAATCAAGGTATTTGGCGTAAGTGCTGGCCCGCTTTGATCCGCCGACGTCGGGCGTGGCGATGCAAAGGTTGGGCAGGTTGAGCGACTTGATATAAGGGAGCATGATAGTCGAAGCGTAGAGGTGGTCGACCGGCACGTCGAAAAATCCCTGTTCCTGATCAGCATGAAGATCCATGGTGATCAGACGGTCGATGCCGGCGACGCTGAGCAAGTCGGCAACGAGCTTGGCGCCGATCGATACACGGGGCTTGTCCTTGCGGTCTTGGCGGGCCCAACCGAAGTAGGGGATGACGGCCACGATGCTGTGGGCCGATGCACGTTTGGCGGCATCAATCATCAGCAAGAGCTCCATAAGGTTGTCGGAGTTCGGGAACGTGGACTGTACGAGGAATACATCGCGTCCGCGGATGGACTCCTCGTAGCTGACAGCGAATTCGCCGTCAGCGAAGTGCGTGATCACCAGATTGCCAAGGGGGCAGCCCAGACTGGCACAGATTTTCTCGGCCAAATATCTTGATTTGGTGCCCGAGAATACCATAAATGAATTGTCGTTCATTGCGCTTGTAGTTATGAGGTGAGTTGGTTTGTTATCCTACGGCTTTTTGCAGTTTTCGGAAATGGGTGATGAGATCCTTGTAGTCGTGTGTCGTGTGAATGTCGAAGCGGTTCCAGATGTCGCCGAGCACGATTGCGCCGCCGAAACCATAGCTCTGGACGCGTGCGATGTTATCAAGAGTGATGCCGCCCAAGGCCATCACTTTGCGGTCAATCCAGCCTTGTGCGGCGTATTGTTTCAACACTTTGTCTGTGAAGGGCGATTCGTAACCCTGTTTGGAGATGCTGTTGAAAATAGGGCTGAGCAAGACATAGTTGCACACGGTTTTTTGCGCTTTGACCTCTTCGATGGTGTGACACGAGCAGCTGATATGTCCTTTGTATCCGGCTGGCGGTTCGGGGTTGCGCTGGTTCAGGTGTATGCCCATGAGCTTATACTCATTTTTCAGGTAGAAGTGGTCATGTACCACGATGCGTTTCCTGTAACATTCGGGTATGAGCGTGAGCAGTCGCTCGGAATAGATGGGCTC
Source organism: Prevotella sp. CAG:755 (assembly GCA_000431275.1). GTDB lineage: Bacteria > Bacteroidota > Bacteroidia > Bacteroidales > Bacteroidaceae > Alloprevotella. The sequence goes on from HF989234.1 coordinate 7,805, forward strand.
TGTGCCGGGCTTACGCAGATGCAGGACCTCCAACCCTTCGTCGAAGAGCGCTGTAAGTATTTGGTGCTCCTCGATGAAGAAGTAGGGCACGGTCATCAAAATCAGCTTCATTCTGTTTGCCATGTGCTTATGGCGACAAAATTACACAATTTAACTGATTTGTCATGTCGTGGTCCTGACTTTTTTACGAGTGCCGCCGTCTTTCTTTCCGCTATGTACTGACGGGCCGTTTGGAAGCAGTGTCTGCAAGGACGAGAGCAGCGATTGTTTCTTCTGTCGCTGCTCTCGTTCTTACAGGCGGACCTATCCTTCGATTTCCATGAGCTCGAGCCATCGTGTTGACTTCGTGTCGAGCTCTTCTTCCAGGGATGGCAATCGTTTGCTCAGTCGTGTGAGTTCGTCGACGTCGAGCGTTCCGCTGCAAAGGGCTGTTTCGATTTCTTTCTTTTCAGCTTCGAGTTGTCCTATTTCGGATTCGAGCGCTTCCATCTCTTTCCGTTCTTTGTAGGTCAGTTTGCGTTTGCCTTCGTTGTGCGTCCACCGTGGTTGTGAGGGGGAGTCCGCGTTTTTGTCTCTTGAGTTCAACTTATAAATGCAACTTTT
>HF989235.1:0-4181 GCA_000431275.1 Prevotella sp. CAG:755
CGCCACCTTCGTCATGGCCAACGGAGCCGCCGCCACAGGGCAGCACGTGACCATTTTCTTCACTTTCTGGGGCCTGAACGTCATCAAGAAGGAGCGTAAGCCCCGCGTGGCCAAGGACCTGATGGGCCGGATGTTCGGTTGGATGATGCCCTCGTCGTCGCGGACGCTCCCCCTGTCGAAGATGAACATGCTGGGCCTGGGCTGGCGCATGATGCGTCAGCGCATGAAGGACAAGCGTGTCGACTCGCTCGAAGCCATGCGCAGCGAGGCGCTCCGCCAAGGGGTGGAGTTTATCGCCTGCCAGATGTCGATGGACGTGATGGGTGTCGGGCGCGAGGAACTGCTTGACGAAGTGACGCTTGGCGGCGTGGCCACCTACATGGAGCGCGCTGACAAGGCCAACGTGAACCTTTTTATATGATCGGGGATGGACGGAAATCAGTCTGAGAAGGTCGCCACGCTTTGCCGCGTGCGCGACCTCTATCGCGCCATCGGCGAGTTTGCCGACCGGTTCGCCGCCCGCTTCGGCCTGACGCTCGACGAGGGGATGCTCCTCTGCACGCTTGACCGTCGCGGCGGGCAGACCTCGGGCGAGCTTGCTGCGGCCCTGGGCCTGCTGCCGTCGAAAACGTCGAAGGTCATAGCAGCTGTCGAAGGGCGTGGTCTGGTGGCCCGCTGTGTCGGGCAGTCGGACCATCGTTGCATGCACTTCCACCTGACGCAAGCCGGGCGCGAAGCCCTTGCTGCCGTCAAGGAGGCCGACATCGGGCTTCCTCCGGCGCTGGCCGCGGCGGTCGGACTTCCCGGCGCGTGAAAAAAAAGCGGCCGTCGTGCCTTCGGGGCTTCGCTTTTCGTACCTTTGCACAGGCTACGGCCATTTCCGCAGCCGATGACAGTATGGGCATGACAACTGTGAAGCAAGACGAAATGGCGTGTGCCGCCGGGCGGCAGCATGCCATCTACCGCGTGACGATAGTCGGCGCGGTGCTGAATCTCGTCCTTATCATCTTCAAGATGCTCGCCGGCATCCTCGGGCGCAGCGGGGCGATGGTGGCCGACGCCATCCATTCGCTCTCGGACTTCGTGACCGACGTGATCGTCCTGGTGTTCGTGCGCATCTCGAACAAGCCGCGCGACGTGGACCATGACTACGGCCACGGCAAGTATGAGACCCTGGCGACGGCCCTGATCGGCGTGCTGCTCTTCGTGGTGGGCGTCGGTGTGCTGGCGGGCGGCTGCTCGTCGATCCTGGCCTACTTGCGGGGCGAGACGCTCGGGCAGCCGGGCATGGTGGCCCTTTGGGCGGCCGTCGTGTCGGTCGTGACGAAGGAGTGGCTCTACCGCTACACGCGCGCCGTCGGCCGGCGGGCGAACTCGAAAGCCGTCGTGGCCAACGCGTGGCATCACCGCAGCGACGCATTGTCGTCGGTCGGGACGATGGTCGGCGTGGGCGGCGCCATCCTCCTGGGGGAGGACTGGCGTGTGCTCGACCCGCTGGCGGCTGTCGTCGTGAGCGTGTTCATCCTGAAAGTTTCGGCCGACCTTGTCCGTCCCTGCGTCGACGAGCTTTTGGAGAAATCCCTGCCCGAAGACATGGAGCGCGACATCACCCGGCTGGTGCTCTCGGCCGGCGGCGTGGCACACCTGCACAACCTCTGCACACGCCGCATCGGGAACAACGTGGCCATCGAGTTCCACATCTGCATGGACGGCAACCTCTCCCTGACCGAAGCACACCGGACCGCCTCGCACATCGAAGAGCTGCTCCGCGAGGCCTATGGCGAGCGGACGCACATCGTCATCCACGTCGAGCCGTTGGAGCCGGGGCGATGAGAAAAACGGGAACTGCGACAGTGAGATCTGTCGCAGTTCCCGTTTTTTACGGCCATCCCTCTCTTGTGCGCCGCGCCTATTTCTCTTGTGCGTCGCGGCGGAACTGCTTGGGCGAGCAGCCGAAGTGGTGGCGGACATACTTGCCGAAGAACGAGAGGTTGGGAAAGTCGAGTTCGATGGCTATCTCCTTGATGCTCTTTGTCGTGCGGCGGAGCTGGTAGGTGATGTCTGAGACGATGTATCGCTGTATGAAGGTCGATGCGGGCTCTCCGGAATGCTCCTTGACGACGGTCGAGAGGTATTTGGGCGTCACGTTGAGGCGGTCGGCATACCAGCTGACGTTGCGCGGACGGGGATAGGTGTTCGTCACGAGGTCGGCGAAGGCCTTGAACAGGCGTTCGCCCGACGTGTAGAGCGGCGGCTGGAACTGGGCGAAGCGCTCGGTCGTGTCGTAGAAGTCGTAGAGGAACGCCGTGAGCAGGGCGTGGGCCAGCTCGCGGTGGTGCTTGCGCCGGGGGCGGGTGAGCTTGGTGTGGAGCAGGTTGTAGTATTGGCAGAAGAGGCTGGTCTCCTCCTCGGTCAGGCTGAACACGGGGTTGCGCTCTATGAACAGGCACGCGTTCCAGTTGTTCCCGGACATCATGGGCAGCTGTTCGGCATAGGCCCGGGCGACGGCGATGCTGCGTGTGCCGTATTGCTCGCCTTGCTTGACGTTTTCGATGATGGTGTTGGGCGTGCAGACGATGAGGTCGCCCGCCTTGATCTCATAGGGCTTCCCGTTGAGTCGCAAGGTGGCCGTGCCGCTCGTGCAGAGCGTCATGACGATGGCTTCGATCCGTACGGCCTGCTGTGGATAGAGGTTGGCCGGATCTTCGACGAGGGCAATCATGCCGTCGTTGTAGTTTACGCCCGGTATGGGCGGGGCGTTGTCGAGGGTTTTGGTAGAAATGGAATTTTCCATAGGCGTGGTGTTCGGCGGCAAAGATACGGAAAAGCCGGTCACAGGAAGTGGCTGTAAAAGGAGTCAAAAGTGGCGGAAATTTCGCCTTGGTGGTCGTTCTTTCGTCCTGTGCGCCGTGTTCACCAGAAGCGGTTCTGTGCCTCGTCGTAGGCAAAGCCCGCCTCGGCCAGTTGGGCTTTGAGACGGTCTTCGTCGACGTGGAGGTCGTCGCACAGGGCGTCGAGCGAGGGGTAGGCGTCGCGCAGTTTCATGTTGACGACGCTGAACAGCATCATCGGGTCTTTGGGCAATTCGTTCATGGATTCGTGGTTTCTTGGGCTTCGGGCTGGCGGAAGAAGGAGAAGTTCACGCTGCCGTAGGCCCGGTGTTCGACAAAGCGGGGGTGCTGGCTGAAATCGTGGGTCTTGCCGTGTTCGAGCACGAAGAGGCCCCCGTCCTTGACAAGGCCGGCCTGCATCACGCGGTCGGGCAGCGAGGGCAGTTCGGCAAGGGCGTAGGGCGGGTCGGCGAAGACGAGGCCGAAACGCTCGCGGCAGCGGCCGATGAAGCGCAGGGCGTCGGCGCGCAGCACGGTGGCGGCACGGTCGCCCAGCTGGCGGAGCGTCGAGGCGATGAAAGCGTGGTGCGCGCTGTCCAGCTCGACAGCCACCACGCGGGGGCAGCCCCGCGAGAGGAGCTCCAAGGTGATGCTGCCCGTCCCGGCGAAGAGGTCGAGCGCCGTTGTTTCCTCAAAGTCGACGTAGGCGCGCAGCACGTTGAAGAGGTTTTCCTTGGCGAAGTCGGTCGTCGGGCGCGCTTTGAACGTGCGCGGCACGTTGAAGTGGCGGCCTTTGTATTTTCCGGTGATAACTCTCATTTTCTTTATGTCGTAGTCAGACCATGCCCAGCAAGAAGCAGGTGAGGTCATAGGGTACTTGGCCGGAGCGTGTGGCGGGGTGGCGGTTGAACTCGGCCGAGGGGTTGATGGGGTTGACGTGGCGGAGGTAGTTGCGGAGTTCCTGGGCAACGCGTTCGCGCGGCTCGCGGGCTCCGGCGACGTAGCAGGTGTCGGTTTCGAGGTCGAAGGCGAGGCGCCGGGCCATGTTGAGGGCAAAGTAGGCGACGTCCGTCGTGTGGCGGGCGGGGTAGCTGTTGGCCGTGAGCAGGCGTCCGCCGTCGAAGGCCGAGAGGTGGGCCGACGCGCCGTCGATGTAGGCGTAGAGCCGTCGGCCGCCGGCCGTGCTGCGTTCGGCGAAGTGACGCAGCAGCGGCGTGAGGGCCGAGACGTAGTGGACGGAGGCGAACGTTTCTTTCAGCATCCGTACCACCTGCCGCTGCAAGCCGAAGAGCAGGACGGCGTTGGCGGCCGGCAGGGTGTCGTAGAATACGTCGGTATCGGCCGGTTCGG
>HF989235.1:4292-7381 GCA_000431275.1 Prevotella sp. CAG:755
GACGAGCACTTGCGCGTCGGTTGTCTGTGTGCCTTCGGGAGGCAGCGTGTCGAGCGCCCCCCTGAGGTTGACCACGCGTGAGGCGGCCGGCGTGGACTCATAGGGGAAGAAGGAGAAACTCTCAGGCTGGCGCGGGTCGTAGTGGGCGAAGCTGATGTCCTCGCCCAGGCGGATGAAAAGGCGGCGCAGGCGCGGCTGCCCGCTGTGGGGTTCATTGGAGGTCATGGGGCAGGATGGTGGGTTCGGAACGCCCCGCTGCGGCCGACGAGGCGGGGCATGACGAAGCGGCCCAGCACGGCGGCAAGGAGCACTCCGACGCTGTTGGCGGCGAAGTCCAGCCAGTCGCCGTGGCGCGTCGTGGTGGCGTAGGCCTGGGCCAGTTCGACGAGGCCGCTCATGGCGATTGGCGCCGCGACGGCCCAGATGAGGAGCTTGCGGCCGTCGGCGCGGCGGTGCGCCCGCAGGTATTCGAGCCAGATGATGCCGCATGTGCCGAAGTACATGGCCGTGTGGACCCACTTGTCGATGAAGGGCACGTCGTTGAGCCGCGTCTCGGGGGCGCCGAAGAGCAGGCACAGGTACCAGATGACGACGATGCAGAGCAGCGAGAGTGGATAGCGTTTGATGAAAGGCAGGATGCGTGACATGGTGTAGGGGTTGGGTGAACGGTCGGCGGACTGCCGGCGGCGGGAGCCGTGACGGCTTTTGCGGGCGCACTGGCTGTTTCCGGGGCCGCTGCGGGGCTCAGCTGAGCCCGGCGTCGGACCCGACGGCTTCGGCGAACGCTGGCCACGGCGCGGCCTGGGGCAGGGGGGCCACGGCGCGCACGAGGGCGTGCGTGACAGGGTGCTCGAACTCGACGCTGCGGGCATGGAGACAGATGCTCCCGTCGGGGTTGGAGCGTGGCGCGCCGTATTTCAGGTCGCCCTTGATGGGGCAGCCGATGGCGGCCAGCTGGCAGCGGATCTGGTGGTGGCGTCCCGTGTGGAGGCGGACGGCCAGCAGGGCGTAGCGGTCGGAACGTCCGACGAGGCGGTAGTCGAGCACGGCCTGCTTGCTGCCGCGCACCTCGGCGGGGTGGGCAAACGACTTGTTGAGCCGCTCGTTACGCGTGAGCCAGTGGGTGAGCGTGGCGCTCTCGGGGGAGGGCGCGCGGCCGACGATGGCCAGGTAGGACTTGCGCACGCGGCCCTCGCGGAAGAGGGTGTTCAGCCGGCTGAGCGCCTTGCTGGTCCGGGCGAAGACCACGAGCCCGCTCACGGGGCGGTCGAGCCGGTGGACAACGCCGAGAAAGACGGCGCCGGGCTTGGCGTACTTTTCCTTGATGTAGGCTTTCACGCTGTCGGCGAGGGTGGCGTCGCCGGTCTTGTCGCCCTGTACGATCTCGCCGGGCTGCTTGTTGACGATGATGAGGTGGTTGTCTTCGTAAACGACGTTCATCTTTCCGTTCGCGTTGGGTGGAAAAATCGGCCGATGCGCCCGGGCGTCCGTGCCTGCGCACGTCGCCGGGCCGCACCGGCCGGTGTTCGCTGGAAGCCGCCGGGGCTTACATGTTCATGCCGCCGTCGACTTGGATGACCTGGCCGGTGATGTAGCTCGACAGGTCGGAGGCCAGGAAGAGGGCAGTGTTGGCGATGTCCTCGACGTGGCCGCCACGGCGCAGGGGGATTTTGCTGGTCCACTCCTTGCGCACGTCGTCGGGCAGGGCGGCCGTCATGGCTGTCTCGATGAAGCCCGGGGCGATGGCGTTGGCGCGGACGCCGCGGGAGCCCATCTCCTGTGCGATGCTCTTGGCCAGGGCGATGAGGCCGGCTTTCGACGCGGCGTAGTTGCACTGTCCGGCGTTGCCGTGTACGCCGACGACGCTGGCCATGTTGATGATCGAGCCGCTGCGCTGGCGCATCATGATGGGTGTGCAGGCATGGATGAAGTTGAAGGCCGATTTCAGGTTGACGGCGATGACGGCGTCCCATTGCTGCTCGGTCATGCGCATCATCAGGCCGTCTTTGGTGATGCCGGCGTTGTTGACGAGGATGTCGATCGAGCCGAAGTCGGCTTTCACCTTGTCGACCACTTCGGCGGTCTGGGCGAAGTCGGCGGCGTTCGAGGCGTAGCCGATGCACTTGACGCCTTTGGCGGCGATTTCGGCTTCGGTGGCCTTGCCGTTCTCGTCGATGACGAGGTCGGTGAACGCGATGTTAGCGCCTTCTTCGGCGAATTTGAGGGCGATGGCCTTGCCGATGCCGCGGGCGGCGCCGGTGACCAAGGCTGTCTTTCCGGTTAAAAGTCCCATGATTGTAGTCTTACAGTTTATAGATGAGTTTGTTCAATAGTTCGGTTTCATTCCCAGCGTGCGGCAGACGAGCGACGCGACGATGGGGCGGCTGTCGGCCTCGTTCAGGCCGGGTGCCAGGCGGCCGTAGATGTAGGGCACTTCGAGCCCCTTGACGGCATAGCGCAGGATGTCGGCCATGAGCTCGACGTTGTCGATGCGGAACTTGGCGCTGCGGCAGCCTTCGACGAGCACTTGGCGGAAGAGCTCCCGCTCGTCGTTGTCGAAGGTCTTGCGGACCTGCTCCACTTTCCAGATGTTACGGAAGAACTCGGCGCGGAGTGTGCCGTTGCGCGTGACGGTTTCCTTGATGAGGCGCAGGTGGGTGTAGATCAGGCGCAACACCTTCTGTTCGGGCGAGATGTCCATGTGCGCCACTTCGTCGAGGCGCTCCGAGAGGCGTTCGAGCTCGCTTTCGATGACGGCGTAGTAGATGTCCTCCTTGTTCTTGAAGTAGGTGTAGAGCGTACGCCGTCCTTTGCCCGACTCTTGCGAGATGTCGTTCATCGTGGTGACCTCGAACCCTTTTTGGGCGAAGAGGCGTCGGGCGGTTTCCACCAGTGTCTGGCGTGTTTTGGTTATCGACATGGCTTGTCGTGTGTGAGGTTGGGTGCTTCCTGCACGCTGTGCTGCTTTTTGTGCAGCCCTGCAAAGTTATTGTTTTTCACCCGAAGGAGCAAGCCGTGCGGCCATAAGTTTGCGTTTCGGCCTTTCTCTCGTGAGGGTATAGAGTCAACAAGCAAGTGCAATATTAAGA
>HF989236.1:0-856 GCA_000431275.1 Prevotella sp. CAG:755
CATACAGACGGACAACATGCGGATAATCATTTATCAAAATCTAATCTATGGATTGGTTTCAAGCTTTATTCGTCGATACAGGCTCTGTGGCCCATATCGTGCTGATTTTCGCCGTAGTCATTGCCGTGGGTGTGCTCCTGGGCAAGATCAAGGTGGGCGGCATCTCGTTGGGCGTCACGTTCGTCCTGTTCGCCGGCATCATCGTCGGCCATCTCTACACGGCGTGCGGCATCGCCGACCCCTCTCCCGGGGGCTACGCCTGCCCTGCGAGCGTGTTGAACTTCGTGCAAGACTTCGGTCTGATCCTCTTTGTGTATTGCATTGGTCTGCAAGTGGGACCCGGCTTCTTCGAGTCGTTCAAACGGGGAGGCATCCAGATGAACCTCGTGGCCGTGGGCATCGTGTTGCTCAACATCGCCGTGATGCTCGGGCTCTACTATTTGGTGTTCGACACGAACGACCCGAAAAACCTGCCGATGATGGTGGGCGTGCTCTGCGGCGCGGTGACCAACACGCCCGGCCTCGGCGCGGCGCAGGAAGCCCTGAAAGACGCCGTGCCCGTGCTGAAAGACCTGCCCATCGCCTCGGGCTATGCGTGCGCCTACCCGCTCGGTGTGCTCGGCATCATCGGCGCGACGATCGCCCTGCGCTTCATTTGCCGCATCAAGTTGGACAAGGAAGAGGAAGAGATACGCAATGAGGAGGAGAACAACCCCCACGCCACGCCCCAGCACCTCTCGATCCTCGTGCAGAACGAGGCGCTCGTCGGCAAGACGATGCGCAAGGTCTTGGAGTTCCTTGGCCGCGAGTTTGTCTGCACCCATATCAAGCGGGGCACCACGATTTTCATCCCCAA
>HF989236.1:887-10089 GCA_000431275.1 Prevotella sp. CAG:755
CGACACGACGCTCGAAGTGGGCGACGAACTGAACGTCACCTGTGCGCAAGACGACGTCGACGCCATCACGGCTTTCCTCGGCACGGTGGTCGAGGTCGACTGGCAGGCTGAGAAGACGCCCAGCGTGTCGCGGCGCATCGTGGTGACGCAGAGCGAGGTGAACGGGAAGACCTTTGGCGAGATGCATTTCAGCTCGCTGCACGGCGTGAACGTGACGCGCGTGACGCGTTCGGGCATGGAACTCTTTGCCAACCGCAACCTGCGCTTGCAGATCGGCGACCGCCTGATGGTGGTCGGCCCGGAAGACGCCGTGAACCGGGTGACGCGCCTGTTGGGCAACTCGGTCAAGCGACTCGACCATCCGAACATCGCGTCGATCTTTATCGGCATCCTTGTCGGCATTATCTTCGGAAGCATTCCCTTTGCTTTCCCCGGCATTCCCAACCCGGTGAAGCTCGGCCTCGCAGGTGGTCCGCTGATTATTGCTATCTTGGCCGGACGCTACGGTTACAAGTTCCATCTTGTCACTTATACCACCACGTCGGCCAACCTGTTGCTGCGTGAGGTCGGGCTGGTGCTCTTCTTGGCCAGTGTGGGCATCAAGGCGGGCGCCGGGTTCTGGCACACTGTCGTTGAGGGCGACGGGCTATGGTACGTGTTCTGCGGCTTCCTCATTACGATAATCCCGATTCTGATAATGGGCGTCATCGCGCGGATAAAGTTCAAGATGAACTACTTTACGCTGATGGGTCTCATCGCAGGTACGAACACCGACCCTCCAGCCTTGGCTTTTGCCAATGCGTCGTCGAACACCGACGCACCGGCTGTGGGTTACTCCACGGTCTATCCCTTGGCCATGTTCCTGCGTATCCTGACGGCACAGATCATCATCCTGTTCCTCTGCGCATAGCTTGCGTAGCCGACAGGTTAGTATGAAAAGGACGTCCCCGGCTTTTGAATGAAGCCGGGGACGTCCTTTTTGCTGTGGCGTTTGTTGTCTTGTCCTTCCTGTCAGCCGTCTTGTCCCTCCGGTCAGGCTTGGAGGAAACGCTCGAGCAGGGGAATGTCTTCGGGATAGGTGAGTTTCATGTTGCGTTCGTCGCCGTCAACCAAGTGTATAGGCGTGTCGGGCAGGTAGCGGAATACCACACCGCAGTCGTCCGTCGTGCGGAACGATGGGTCGGCCAAGGCGAGGGCGTAAGCACGGCGCAGGGTACTGCTGCGGAAGCCCTGCGGTGTCTGCATGCGGCGTAGGGCATTGCGGTCTGGATAGGCGGTGACGTGTCCATCGTTGCTTTCGATGATGGTGTCGACGACAGGGAGGGCGGTGGCGACGACTTCGTGCTCCAGCAAGGCTTCGACAACTCGTGTGATGACGTCTGCACCAACCAAGGGGCGGGCCGCGTCGTGGAAGAGCAGGTCGGCTTCAGTGTCCTCGTACAGGCGAAGCGCGGCCAGCGTCGATTCATGACGTTCGCGGCCGCCTGCGATGATGTGCGTCACTTTAAGCCATGCGTTGCGTTCCGCCATGCGGCGTATGTTGGCCAGGTGTTCGTCCGGACCGACGATGACGACCTCATCGATGTCCAGGTGGTCTGTGAAAGCCTCCACTGCATGCTCGAGGACGGTGTGCCCGCCCAAAGGGAGAAACTGCTTGGGCGTTTCGCAGCCCATGCGTCGGCCGCTTCCTGCCGCCAGCACGACGGCGATGCGCTTGCGTGCCAGCCTTGTGCTTGTTGGGGCAGTCATTTCTTAGGACTCCGTTTTGCTTGAGGTTTCCGGCGGCCGCGACCTTTGGTTTTCGGTGCTGCCGGCGTAGGCTCTTCGGTTGCCACGAGGGCGAAGTCGAGTTGTTTGCGGTCGATGTTGGCACGCGCCACACGGATGCGGACCGGATCGCCAATGGCGTAGACTCTCCCACGTTTGCGGCCACGCAGGCAGTAGTTGCGCTCGTCAAATTCGTAGTAGTCACCTTCAAGGTCGCGAAGCGGCACCATTCCCTCACATTTGTTTTCGTCGATCTCGACGTACAGACCGAATTCCGTGACGCCACTCACCTTGCCGTCGAATTCCTGACCGACACGTTCAGCCATGAACTCGACTTGTTTGTACTTGATGCTGGCGCGTTCTGCCTTGGCTGCGAGTTGTTCCATCGCCGAGGCGTGTTCGCAGAGTTCTTCGCACTTATCGGCGTTCACAGACCTTCCGCCGGCCATGTATCGCGTCAGGAGGCGGTGGACCATCGTGTCGGGATAGCGGCGTATCGGTGAGGTGAAGTGTGTGTAGTAGTCGAACATCAGGCCGTAGTGGCCGATGTTGTGGACACTGTATCGTGCTTTCATCATGGCGCGCAGGGCGATTGTCTCGACGAGGTCCTCTTCTTTTTGCCCCTTGACGTCTTCAAGGAGTTTGTTGAGGCTTTTGCTGATGTCAGTCTTGCTTCCTTCTGTTCGCAGACGGTAGCCGAACTTGCCGATGAAGGCGCTCAGCTTTTCGAGCTTTTCGGGATCGGGTACGTCGTGGATGCGGTATGGGAATGTCTTGGGCTTCTTCCCCTTGCCTGGTTTGCCTATTTTCTCGGCGACCGAGCGGTTCGCAAGTAGCATGAATTCCTCGACAAGCTTATTGGCGTCTTTCGCCACCTTGAAATAGGTCGAAACGGGCTTGCCCTGCTCGTCGATTTCAAAGCGGACTTCGGCGCGGTCGAAGCCGATGGAGCCGTGGGCAAAGCGCCGTTTCCGCAGGAGCTTGGCCAAGCGGTTCAGGGTGATGAGTTCGGTGGCATATTCTCCGACTGGCTTGCCGTTGGGGCCAGGTTCGACGCGTGCGGGATGTTCGCCCGGCTGGTGGAGGTCTTCTTCCGAGGCCTCGCCGTTTTGTTCGAGGATGTTCTGCACTTCTTCATAGACGAAGCGGCGGTTCGAGCGGATGACCGTGTGCGCCGGGTGCCATGTCAGGACGTCGCCTTTGTCGTTCATGGTGAATATGGCCGAAAACGCGAGCTTGTCTTCGTCAGGGCGGAGCGAGCAGATGTAGTTGCAGAGGCGTTCGGGGAGCATGGGGATGGTGCGGTCGACGAGGTAAACGCTTGTGGCGCGTTGCTGGGCTTCGCGGTCGATGATATCGCCTTCTTTGACATAATGTGACACGTCGGCTATGTGAACGCCGATTTCCCACAGTCCGTCGTCGAGGCGCCGTATCGAGAGGGCGTCGTCGAAGTCTTTGGCGTCGCGTGGGTCGATGGTGAATGTGGTGACGCTCCGGAAGTCTTCACGCTCTTTGAGGTCTTCGGGAGTGATGTCGGCGGGGATGCGTTCGGCCGCTTCTTCCACTTTCTTGGGGTAGGTGTACGGAAGGCCGAATTCGGCGAGGATGGCGTGCATCTCGGCGTTGTTCTCTCCTTCCTTGCCGAGAATGTCGATGACCTTGCCGATCGGGTTTTTTGCCTCGTCGGGCCATTCGACAATCTTAACGACCGCTTTGTCACCGGTCTGTCCGCCGCCCAACAGGTCCTTTGGTATGAAAATGTCGTTGGCCAAGGCGCGGCCTTCGGTGATGAGGAAACCGTAGTCGTGACTGACTTTGAGTTTCCCGACGAATGTCTCGCGGGCGCGTTTCAGTACTTCAATCACTTCGGCCTCGCGCGTGTGACCTGACCGGCGGGCCAGCATCGTGACACGGACGCGGTCGCCGTCGAGCGCGTGGCCCGAGTTGCGTTCGCAGACAAGGATGGACTTACCGCCGTCGTCGGGAATGAAACTGTTACGGCCGTTACGCTTGCGCATGAATGTGCCTTCCATCACCTGCGAGCGGACGGCGTAGCGGTAGTGGCCCCGCTCGTCGGTCGAGAGGTAGTCATCGAGCACAAGCTCGCGCAACACGTCCATCGTGAGCATCTTAGCGGGATGTGTGTCAGCCTGTATGGTCTTGAAGATGTCCTTGACGTCGAATTCTGTCGATGCGTGGCGTTCCATCAGGTCAAGGATACGCTTCCTTATCTCTTTCTTTGTCAGGCGGCGTGCGCCTTTCGTTTTTCCTTTTCCCATGTCTTTTGTTTTAATGGCAGTGCCGGATCTGAATACAAAGTAAGTGGTTTTCTCGTCTCGGCGTGCCGGATTAAGGAATAATAACGTGGAAAACTTTCCGCGTAGCGCCGCTCGTGTGTGTCAGAAGTGGACCTCGCGGAAAATGGCTTCCGTGGCACCTGAGTTGCGGCGGATGTAATCGCCGGCAGCTTGGCCGCTTTTGGCAAGGGCCCTTTCGTCGGCCAAGAGGCGGTCGGCTTGTGCCTGGAAGTCGTCGGCCGAGGTGACTTCGAAGCTGCCGCCTTCATTGATGAGGTCGCGGGCTTCGCGGAAACGCTGGTTGTTCGGGCCGAAGAATACCGGCACGCCATAGACAGCCGCCTCAGGCACGTTGTGGATGCCTACGCCGAAACCGCCGCCGACATAGGCCAGCGTGGCATAGCGGTAGAGGCTCGAAAGGAGGCCATAGCCGTCGATGATGAGGCAGTCGGCCTGCGCGGAGCTTTCGGGGGTGGCTTGGGAATAGCGCAGGGCCGGTCGTTTGAGGCGCTGTTCGATGCTGTTGAGGCGCTCCTCGTTCACCTCATGCGGCGCGATGATAAGCTTTAACTCCGGATGACGGTTGAAGTAGGGGATGAGTATTTCCTCGTCCGGGGGCCAGGTGCTTCCGGCCACAATAGTCCGGCTGTCGCCTGTCAGGGCGGCAGCCAGCGGCAGGGACTTGGCTTGGTTCCGGATGTCGATGACGCGGTCGAAGCGTGTGTCGCCCGTGACGCTTACCTGTGTTACGCCAAGGCTGTTCAGCAGCCGGCGTGAGGCCTCATTCTGTACAAAGAAATGGTTGAAGTGGTGTAGCACGCGGGCATAGCCTCGGCCGTAGGGACGGAAGAAAATCTGGTCGTTGCGGAAGATGCTCGATACGCTGTACACCGGCACGCCGGCGCGGTGGAGTTCGTCAATGTAGTGGTGCCAGAACTCATATTTGATGAAGAACGCTTTTTCGGGTTGTACCAGTCGGACGAAGCGCCGGGCATTCAGCGGTGTGTCGAACGGCAGGTAACAGACGAGGTCGGCTCCGGCGTAATCCTTGCGTACCTCGTAGCCCGACGGGGAGAAGAATGTGAGCAGAATGCGCTTTTCCGGATGCTCGCGGCGCAGTCGTTCCATGAGTGGACGGCCTTGCTCGAATTCGCCAAGCGAGGCCGCATGGAACCAGACGTAGTGTTGTCTCTCTTTCGCGTGGTCACGCAGGGTGCGCCACGTCTTTCGGTGCCCCTTTATCATCAGGCGGGCCTTGCGGTTGGTCAGCGAAGCCAGTCGCACAGCCAGCGCGTAAAGATAGATGGCGATAGTGTACATCTCCGGTGGTGTTACGAACGGTTATTTCAGCGCTTCGATGGCGCGGTGCATACGATTGAGCGTTTCTTCCTTACCCAAGAAGGCGGCAAGTTCGTACATGTCCGGGCCTTTCCCGGTGCCGACGAGACATACCCGCCATGCGTTCCACGGCTTGATGCCTGTTTGTTCGGCCCATGGGTCGACCGTGGCTTTTTGTGTCTCGGCGCTGAAATCGTCGAGGCTTTCGAGCAGGCTGGCAAGCTGGCTCATCTCGGCGCCGGTCGTCTCTTTCCAGTTCTTGCGGGTGAACTTGTCGTCCATTGAATAGGTGCTGGGGGCAATGAAGAAGAAGTCGCAAAGCGGCCATAATTCGTGGATGAAATTGATCTTCTTCATCTTCATCATGCCTACTACGGCCGTCACGCGGTCTATCGGCGCTGTGATGCCGTTCTGCCGGAGGATTCTGTCGAACGCAGGGGCGAGCGCGTCGTCATTTGTTTTAAGGATGTATTCCCGGTTGAACCACATCCCCTTGACGTAGTCGAACTTGGCGCCCGCTTTGCTGCAATGACCGATGTCGAACAGGCGGATAAGCTCGTCCATTGACAGGATTTCCTGGTCCGTTCCCGGGTTCCAGCCTAATAGTGCGAGGAAGTTGATGACGGCTTCGGGGAGGTAGCCGCTCTCGCGGTAGCCTGTCGAGATGTCGCCCGTCTTCGGGTCGTGCCACTCCAAGGGGAACACGGGGAAGCCCAAACGGTCGCCGTCCCGTTTCGAGAGCTTGCCCTTGCCGTCGGGTTTGAGCAGGAGGGGCAGGTGGGCGAAGCGGGGCATCGTGTCGGCCCATCCCAGTGCCCGGTAGAGCAGCACATGGAGGGGGGCCGAGGGCAGCCACTCCTCGCCACGGATGACATGGGTGACGCGCATAAGATGGTCGTCGACGATGTTGGCCAAGTGGTAGGTGGGCAGGTCGTCTGCTGATTTGTAGAGGACTTTGTCGTCGAGGATGGAAGAGTTTATCTTGACGTCACCGCGGATGAGGTCGTCGACGTGGACGTCTTCGCCCGGCTCTACCTTGAAGCGGACCACGTATTGCGTGCCGGCGTCGATGAGGCGTTTCACCTCGTCGGGCGAGAGGGTGAGCGAGTTACGCATCTGGCCACGTGTCGAGGCGTCGTACTGGAAGTTCTTCACCTCTTCGCGCTTGGCTTCAAGCTCCTCGGGGGTGTCGAAGGCGATGTAGGCCTTGCCGTCGGTGAGGAGCTGGTCGACATAGCGTCGATAGATGTCGCGGCGCTCCGACTGGCGGTAGGGGCCGCAGTCGCCGCCGATGCCGACACCCTCGTCGAAGTGGATGCCAAGCCATTTGAACGACTCGATGATGTATTCCTCCGCTCCGGGAACGAAGCGGCTCGAATCGGTGTCCTCGATGCGAAGAATGAGCTGGCCGCCGTGTTGGCGGGCAAAGAGGTAGTTGTACAGGGCGGTGCGCACGCCGCCGATATGTAGGGGGCCAGTGGGGCTGGGCGCAAATCGCACCCTTACGGTAGGTTCGGTCATGGAACTGATGTCTTTTTTCTTTGTATTACCCGGCAAATTTACAATTTTTTTCGTTATGCCGGTTCTTTTTGCCGTTTCATCGTGTGGGTGGACTCCTGTCGTCGGTTTGCCTTCGAAACGGGCAGTCGTTTTGCTTAGGGAAGGGCTGAAAACGGTCAGGGCGACAGAAAATCCTGTCGGCCGTCCAGAAACTTTCGGGCGGCTGACAGGATTTTCTGTCGCCCTGACCATACTGATGGTTCAGGTTTTAGATGTTGGCCACGCTCATGATGTCGGCAAAGACACCGGCCGCCGTCACGTCGGCTCCGGCTCCGTAGCCTTGGATGAGCATTGGGTATTCGCGGTAGCGCTCGGTGGTGAGCAGGATGATGTTGTTCGAGCCCGCAAGGTCGTAGAACGGGTGGCCAAGAGGGATTTCACGCAGTCCTACACGGCCTTTCCCGTTGCGCCATTCGGCCACGAAACGCCATCGTTTCTGCTCATGAGCGAGGCGTTGGCGGTCGGTTTCAAACTGGGCGTCGAGGCTGGGCAGGCGGTCCCAAAACGTGTCGAGCGTGCCGCCGAGGATGTTGTCGGGGACGAAGAGGTCTTTTTCGATATCGTCGGCCTCGACGTGATAACCGCTCTCGCGCGCCAGGATGACGAGCTTGCGCACGACGTCCTGGCCTGAGAGATCGATGCGGGGGTCGGGTTCGCTGTACCCATTCTGCTGTGCCATTCGCACGGCGCGGCTCAGGGGCACCTCGGCCGAGAGCGTGTTGAACACATAGTTGAGTGTACCGCTCAGGACGGCTTCGATGCAGAGAATGCGGTCGCCCGAGTTTATCAGGTCGTTGATGGTGTTGATGATGGGCAGGCCGGCGCCGACGTTCGTCTCGAAGAGGAACTTGACGCCCCGTTCTCGCGCCGTCTGTTTCAGGCGGGCATAGTTTTCGTAGGACGACGAGGCCGCGATCTTGTTGGCTGCCACGACCGACACGTTGTGTTCGAGCAGGGTGGGGTAGAGTGCGGCGATTTCCGGGCTCGCCGTGCAGTCGACGAATACGGAGTTGAAGATATTCATGTCGAGGATTTCACGGCGCAGACGTTCGGCCCCGCCCGGTCCTCCGGCCTCCATGGCTTCGCCGTAAGTGGCCGGGTCAATGCCCTCGTCGTTGAAGGCGGCCTTGTGGCTGCTCGCCACGCCTACGAGATTGATTTTCAGTCCCCGCTCGTCCATGAGGCGCTTGCGCTGTGAGGCGATCTGGCGGAGCAGGCTGCCGCCTACTGTTCCTGTGCCGCAGACAAAAAGGTTCAGTTCTTGGTACGTGCTCAGGAAACAACTGTCGTGAATGACATTGAGTGCTTTTCGAAGCTGTTTGCGGTCGATGACGAACGACAGGTTCGTTTCCAATGCACCTTGGGCCAGCGCGATGACGCTGATTCCGTTGCGGCCGAGTACACCGAAAAGGCGTCCGGCAATCCCCGGGGTGTGTTTCATGCGTTCGCCCACGACGGCCACAGTGGCCAGTCCGTTGTCGAGCTGGGCAGGATACATGGCTCCGTCGGCGATTTCATTGGCAAATTCGCGGTCGAGGGCGTTGCAGGCGCGCCGGGCGTCGGCCTCCGTCATGCATATGGATGTACTTGTTTCGGACGAAGTCTGCGCCACCATGAACACGCTGATGCCTTCGTTGGCAAGGGTGGTGAAGATGCGGCGGTTGACGCCGATGACTCCTACCATGGAGAGTCCCGAAACGGTCACCATGCTTGTCTCCTTGATCGACGAAATGCCGCGGATGGGTTGTGCCGACGGGGGTACATCCTGCCGGATCGTGCTCCCCTTGGCGTCGGGATGGAAGGTGTTCTTGATGCGGATGGGGATGTTCTTGACGCAGACAGGATAAATTGTCGGCGGGTAGATGACCTTTGCGCCGAAGTTGCAAAGGTCCATTGCTTCGCTGTACGTGAGGCTGTCTATGGTGTAAGCCGTGGGGATAACACGCGGGTCGGCTGTCATAAAGCCGTCAACATCTGTCCATATTTCCAGTTCGTCAGCTCCCAGTTCTGCGGCCAGTATCGAGGCGGTGTAGTCCGAGCCTCCCCTGCCGAGGTTGGTGGTCACGCCGGTGGCGGCGTCGCTTGCGATGAAGCCAGGTACGACAGCAATGCCCGCGAGGCCGGACAGCTTGTCGTGGATGAGCGGGGTCGTGGCGTCGAAGTCGACCAGACGTTTCCCTCCTTTCGTCGTCGTCTTGATGAAATGCCGGGCGTCGTAGCGGATGGCGCCCGGTATGAGC
>HF989236.1:10130-21469 GCA_000431275.1 Prevotella sp. CAG:755
GATAAGCGATGAGAGGCGCTCGCCGTATGCTACGATGGCGTCGGCTGTCTTGGGAGTCAAATCTTGGATAAGTGAGACCCCCTTGTAGATACTGCCCAATTCTTCGAGCAGGGCGTCGGTTTTCGCCATGAGGGCTTCGCGTTCCGCACCAGCTGGGATGACATCGAGAATCATGCGGTGGTGGCGTTCGACGAGGGCGGTATACGTGTCGAGGTAAGCACTGTCGCCGTCTGCCGCCTCACGCGAGGCTTTGATCAGGCTGTCTGTGACCCCGCCGAGGGCGGAAACCACCACCACTGCGGGATGGCTGGCGTTTTCGACTATTTGTTTCAAGTTGAGGATACTCTCGGGCGAGCCGACCGAGGTACCTCCGAATTTCATCACTTTCATCGCTGCATCTGTCGTTTAAGGCGGAGCGCGTCCGCCGTGTGAGTCGTATTTTGGCCAAAGCCGTTGCAAAAGTAGGAATAAAACTTTATCGGGCTAACACTGAGGGCATAAAAAAGGGCGAACCCCGCAATCCCTGCGCCGTTCGCCCGAAACATCTCTATAAGCTTAATATAAACCTAAAACAACTATCTTAGAAAAAGCAACAGCCGTGCCAAACTTTTCAGCGCATGGCGATAAAAAGGCGTTGCGCGCTTTATTTTGCCCAAAATAAAAGGGAAAAACCTTTTTGAGGCGGGAGAAAATGGGGAAACGGATACACTGACGTGCGTCGTAGGGTGTGGAATGATTGTAGAAGTGTGGAAAAAATCGCCAGCATGTTCCCGCTTATTCCACAGCATGGCGAGGCGACTGATGACGGCTTGCGGTCGGGCGGGGTGTGGGTTGAGAAAAAATGCGTAACTTTGCGCCAGGTCATCTAAGCTTGGAAAAGACTTGAAAAAGGGATGAAACGTGAGTTCGTACACATTATTATATATATAGCAGCCATAAGCGTGTGGCTTGCTGGCTGGCAGGCAGACGCTCAGACTTTCACGATTCGCAGTGTGATTGCCGAGCGCGAGGCGCAGGCCGCCGCCGACAGTTCTCTTGACTGGCCGGACCACTTGCAGGCCCGTCTGTCCGAACTGGTCTGCAATCCGATGTTTGAGCATAGCCAGTTGGGGTTGTACGTGTACGACCTGACCGCCGATTCAGCATTGTTCGAACAAGGCAAACGGCAATTGTTGCGTCCGGCTTCGACTCAGAAACTCCTGACAGCGATTACCGCACTCGCACAGTTGGGCGGATCCTATCGGTTTGAAACGTCGATCTACCGTACGGGCGAATTGGCGGATTCCGTGCTCCATGGCGACCTTTATGTCGTCGGAGGCTTCGACCCTCGTTTCGGATACGACGACCTGCGTGCTATGGTCGACAAACTGGCATCTTCCGGCGTACGGCGTATCGACGGACGGCTTTTCCTCGATGTGTCGATGAAAGATACGCTCGCCTGGGGGTGGGGATGGTGCTGGGATGACGAACTCGCGCCTTTATCGCCTCTTACGGTGAATGGTCACGATGATTTTTCAGCCGCTCTGTTTCGGGCGCTTGGTTCTGTGGGGATTTCTTTTGTCGGAGCGATAGAAAACGCTGTGCGCCCTGCCGGTGCCGTGTTAGTCGCGTCGCGTCACCATAGCATGGATCAAATCTTGACCGAAGCCCTGAAAGAAAGCAATAACCATTATGCAGAAGCTCTCTTCTACCAGCTTGGTGCACAAGATGGTATGGCTTATCCTTCGGGCGAGGAGTCAGCACGATGCGTCGAGCGTCTTGTGACGAGCCTTGGATTGCCGTTTTCGGACTGTCGCGTAGCTGACGGCAGCGGTCTCTCGCTTTATAATTATCTGACGCCGGAGGTGCTCGTCGCAGCGTTGCGTTATGCTTATCAGAACAGCGAGATCTACGCTCACTTGAAACCCGCGCTTCCTGTGGCCGGCTGTGACGGAACCCTACGTCGGCGTATGACGACGGGGAATGCCTGTGCGAATGTTTTTGCGAAGACGGGTACGGTCGAGGGCGTCAGCACGCTGGCCGGCTATGCCGCAGCTGCAAACGGCCACCTACTTTGTTTTGCCATTATGAACCAAGGTGTGTTGAGCCAGGCTCCTGCACGGCGTTTTCAAGACAGCGTCTGCGAAGCACTCACGTCCCCCTGACGGTGCCGGAACCTGTCCGTTTCCAGTCCGGTGCGGTTTGGGGACACGGGTGATAATAGATAAAATTCACTAAAAAAGAGAGGGAACCTACTGTCCACGGAGCAATTGTGACTATCTTTGCAACCTGTATAACCATTGCAATAGTCTGTACATTTCATTTCTTATGACGAAAAAGTCAACAGTAGCCGCCATGTTGAGCGTGCTGGCTTGTCTTTTACCCATGACCGGATGCATGGATGACAACGTGGTCAGCAGTGCCACTTCGGGCCGATGTGCGGTGACAGCCGTGGCGCTCGGCGGGATGCACGTGCGTGTGAATACCGTCACTGCTTCTGGGAACGACACCTCCTATTTGACCACACTTTCGGGTAATTACACCCCGATGCAGATAGACCAGCACGCGTTGCGGATATATAATCGTGACTCGCTTCCCATAGGGACAATCGTGAGCCGCGTCGCTTTCTCCAGTTTCAGTGCCGACGGCGTTCTCGCTCTTCGCACACTTGCCGGGACAGACACCTTGTTCAGTACGAGCGACAGCATCGACTGTTCGCAGCCCAGGACATTCGTGGTGTATGCAACTGATGGGACCTCGAAGAAAGAGTATACCCTTACGCTGAACGTTCATCAGCAAGAAGGTAATGAGTTCACTTGGGGACGCACAGTGGCCGCTCTGCCCGATTTGGCGTCCTTGGTGAAACCGAAGGCTGTGGCTTTGGACAACGGCGTGCTTGGAGTGTATGGTTTGCAGGGCAGTGACCCGGTTCTCTTGAAAGCTACGACGTCCGAAGCGGACGAGTGGACAACGGTTTCGCTTACAGGCGACGTGGCAGGTTTCGAGCCTCGTTCGGTGACTGAAATGGGTGGACGTTTTTATGCCAACGGCGATGCGGGGCTTATCATGTCGGCCGACGGCCTTGCTTGGAGCGCTGTGGCCGGCGGTATGCCTGTCGTTGCTGCTTCGACAGATAGCCTGTTCGCCATTCAGGGCGGCGCTTTTTTCAGTTCGGCCGACGGAACGAACTGGGTGCGGAATGCGCACGAAACTGACGGCATCCTGCCGACGTCGGCTTATGCGGCCGTATGTACGCCTTCGACGATGTATGAAACTTACGAAGACCTCCTTCTGACGGGTACTCATGAAGGAGATGTCGTTGTGTGGAAACGAAACCTTGATCGGCTGAACTACAATACTTATCCATGGATATATTATACGCCTACTGAGGAAAACACGCTCACTTTGCCGCTCATGACGTCGACCACGCTTGTTCCGTATGATGACAAAGTGCTGGCTTTCGGACTTGGTGCGGCGGGCGAATTGGAAACTTACATCAGTTCCGACGGCGGGCGGACTTGGAAAGACGAGGCAAGTGGCTATACTTTCCCTGTCGTATCCGCCCCGGCAGATATTTCCGCCGTAAGCGACACAGAGGGCTTCCTATGGATTGTCTGCTCCGGCAGCGGAGAAGTGTGGCGGGGACGGCTCAACCGTATGAGTTGGAGCGAAGACGACGGCGCTTTCGAACGAAACGTTGTGCAGTGATGGCAAGGCGGCGCACATCGACACTGTGTTTGCTTGCAGCGTGTCTGGGACTGTTTCCCCTCCGCGCGGTGGCACAGGATGATGTGCAATATCGCATGGAACTGGGTGGCGGAATCGGCGCTGGCTTTGCGCTGACAGATCTAAATAGCAAATTTTACGGAAATACGACGCTTGCAGGCGGGGCCGTGGTGCGTTTCCTCCTGAACCCGCGCATGGCTATCAAGACCAATCTCGTCTATTCAGGAGTAAAAGGCACGACGGCGGACGCCGCGGGATTTTATCCGGTCACTCCCGAAGGTCCGGCTTCTACCGACCGCCTAAATTACTCGTTCAATGGTGGAGTCTACGATCTCAGTGCCACGTATGAGTTGAACTTCCTTCCGTACGGCTTTACGCGCGGTTATGAAGGCTACTGCCGCCTTGTGCCCTATTTCCAAGTCGGTTTCGGCCTTACGTATGCAACGTCACACGCTTTTTCCGTAAATTTGCCCGTGGGAATAGGCCTGAAATACAAATTGGCCCGCCGCTTGAATGTTGGCCTTGACTGGCTGGTTCATTTTACCGTCTCCGACAAGCTTGACGGCCTCGAAGCGCCGACGGGCATACGCTCTTCGGGATTTCGCAACAAGGACCATTATTTTACGACCCTCGTCACCCTGACATACGACATCTTTCCCCGGTGTGTCGATTGCAATAAAGGCTGATGCCGGCGCAGGAGTGAACAAATTGAGAAAAGAGAAAAGAATGTTAGACAAAGCGCACATACCGGCCCACGTGGCCATCATCATGGACGGGAACGGTCGTTGGGCCAAAGCTCGCGGCCTCTCGCGCAGCATGGGGCACCAGCAAGGGGTTGAAACGGTGAAACGGATCACCGAAGAAGCCACCCGGCTGGGCATCAAATACCTGACGCTATACACGTTCTCTACGGAGAACTGGCGGCGGCCTGCCGACGAAATTGCCGCCCTCATGGCTCTCATTCTGGATTCCCTGGAAGAAGAAATCTTCATGCGGAACAATGTGCGTTTTCGTGTCATTGGCGACACCGGTCGCCTGCCGGTCCCGGTGCGTGAACGGTTGAGCCTTTGCGAAAGGCGGACAGCTGCCAACGATCGTATGACGATGGTTGTCGCCCTAAGCTATTCGTCGCGTTGGGAACTCACCGAGGCTTGCCGCAGCATTGTCCGCGAAACGGTCAAAGCGATAGAAAAAAACGGAAGTGCGCCAGAAATTACGGAAACTACGATCGAAAGTCACCTCACTACATCGTTCATGCCTGACCCCGATTTGCTCATTCGTACCGGCGGTGAGCTGCGGCTGAGCAATTATCTGCTTTGGCAGTGCGCCTATACTGAACTTTATTTCTGCGACACCTATTGGCCCGACTTCGACGAGGCGGCCTTTCGTGTCGCCATCGAGGAATATCAGCACCGCCAGCGGCGATATGGCCAGACCGGCGACCAGGTTGAACAACAGTCGGAATAACTCTCATGATGATGAAGAAACTAACAGACATACTCCGTTATGTGGCGGCAGGCTTCATTTCCCTTCTCGCCCCGACCGCGTTCGCACAGAACGGCCACAAAGTAGACGTGAGTCCTGATATCGTATATACCATTGAAGCCAACCGTTATCTCATCGGCGGCATCGTAGTCGACGGTATACAAGGATATGACCAGGAAAGCTTGCAGGCCACTTCGGGCTTGGAGATCGGGCAGGAAATCGCCGTTCCCGGCGAGGAAATCAGTGCCGCCGTCCGCCGCTACTGGCAGCAAGGCCTTTTCTCCAATGTGCAGATCGCGGTGGACAGCATCGTAGACAATCGTTTAGTTTACTTGCACATTCATCTCACTGCAAGGCCGCGTATTTCCAGTATCAATTATACGGGCATCAAAAAGAGTGAGCGTGAAGATTTGGAGGAAATGGTAGGCCTAAGGGTGGGCAACCAGATCACACCAGACATGGTAGACCGCGCCAAACTCATCATCAAGCGCCACTTTGAGGAAAAAGGATATCGCAACGTGGCCGTCGACATCGTACAACTCAATGACGTCACGGGCGATAACCGTGTCTTGCTCGACATCCATATCAAGAAGAATTCGAAGGTCAAGGTGAAACACATCCGTATCAGCGGCGTGACCCCGGAAGAGGCCAAGAAGCTCAAACGGGCCATGAAGAAGACGCATGAACCGACCCTGTTGAACCTTTTCAAGTCGAAAAAATTCCTTCCCGAGAAATACGAGGAAGACAAGGGCTTCGTCGTCGACAAGATGAATGAGTGGGGCTATCGCGACGCCCTCTTGCTGCGTGACAGTGTCGTGAACATCGACGACAAGCACGTTGACATCTACATCGACCTCTTCAAGGGTGACAAGTATTATATACGAAGCATTGAGTGGGTGGGTAATACAGTGTTCACGACCGATGCGCTCAACATGACGCTCAAAATGAAGCCGGGTGACGTCTATAACCAGACGTTGCTCAACAAGCGCCTCAATGAAGACGAAGACGCTATCGGTTCGCAGTATTACGACCACGGCTACGTCTTCTACCGCCTTGATCCTGTCGAAGTCAACGTCGTGAACGATTCCATCGACCTTGAAATGCGCATTAGCGAAGGCCAGCAGGCCACCATTAACTACGTGCGCATCACGGGCAACGACCGTGTTTATGAAAACGTTGTCCGGCGTGAACTGCGTACGAAGCCGGGCGATTTGTTCAGCCGCGAGGCTCTTCAACGCTCCTTCATTGATCTCAGTGCCATGGGGCTGTTTGATCCGGAGAAACTCGTGCCCAACGTCGTGCCTGACTATTATAATGGAACCGTCGACATTGACTACCAGCTAGTCTCCAAACCCGGCGATCAGGTAGAGCTTTCGGCCGGTTGGGGTCAGACTGGTATCGTTGGCCGCGTCGGCCTGCGCTTCACTAACTTCTCCGTGCAGAACCTTTTCGGGAAAGGAGCCAAACGTGCCGGTTTCATTCCTCAGGGCGACGCGCAGACCCTCGCTTTGAGCGGACAGACCAATGGAACGTACTATCAGTCGTATTCTCTCTCGTTCCTCGATCCATGGTTCGGGGGCAAGCGGCCAAATCAGTTCTCATTCTCGGTGATGTACTCCAAGCAGAGTGACGTCAATTCCAACTTTTACAGCAACAATTACTATAACTCGTACTATAACTACCTTTACGGTTATGGCACGACTGGTAATTATTACAACTATACGGACTATTATGATCCCGACAAATATGTCAAGATGTTCGGTGTTTCCGTTGGTTTCGGTACGCGCTTGCGCTGGCCAGACGATTACTTCACTTTCATGGCTGAGTTGGCTTATACGCGTTACATGCTCAAATCTTGGCAGTACTTCCTCATTACCGACGGAAACTGTAATAACGTCAATCTGACTTTGACCCTGTCGCGCAATTCTACGGACAACACATTCTTCCCCCGCCGAGGCTCCGAGTTCCTCCTGTCGGTGTCTGCCACGCCGCCATTCTCCCTGTGGGATGGCAAGGACTACGCCAATCTGGCAACCAATTACCGCAGCGCGGCCTATCAGCGGGAGTCGCAAGAAAAGTATCGTTGGATTGAATACAACAAATGGAAGTTCAAGTTCCGCACCTTCACCGCCTTGACCAGCGCGGTCAAATGTCCTGTGCTCATGACCCGCGTAGAGTTTGGTTTGCTCGGTGCTTACAACAAGCATAAGAAGTCTCCGTTCGAGACGTTCTACGTCGGTGGCGATGGTATGTCGGGATATTCCTCCGGCTACGCCACCGAGACGATTGGCCTGCGTGGTTACGAGAACGGCGGTCTGGCTGGTGCTTATTCCAACCCGGCTTATGCTTACAGCCGTCTGACGCTCGAGCTGCGCTACCCGTTGATGCTTGAAACGTCCACTTCGATGTACGCCCTTGCCTTCCTCGAAGGTGGTAACGCTTGGGACGAGGTGCGTAAGTTCAATCCTTTCGATATGAAGCGGTCTGCCGGTTTGGGCGTGCGCATCCAGCTTCCTATGGTCGGCCTGCTCGGTGTCGACTGGGCTTACGGCTTCCAGAAAACCGTGAACGGCCGGCAGATTGGTGGCAGTCAGTTCCATTTTATCATCGGTCAGGAGTTCTGATCCCGTCCCGTTTCAGCGAAACAGCAACTGTAAAAACAAGATAGCGTATGAAAAAGATTCTTTTCCTCATCTGTCTTTTGGCCTGCGGAGCTACTGCTCTCCATGCCCAAAAGTTTGCCCTTGTCGACATGGAATATATTTTGGGCAACATCCCTGCCTACGAACGGGCCAACGAGCAGTTGAATCAGATTTCGAAAAAGTGGCAGGCTGAGGTCGAAGCCCTCGACAACGAAGCCCAGACCCTTTACAAGAATTATCAGAACGAAATGGTGTTCCTTTCAGAAGCCCAAAAGAAAGAGCGCGAGCAGGCCATCGTCGACAAGGAGAAGGAGGCGGCTGACTTGAAGAAGAAGTATTTTGCCCCCGAGGGCGAGCTCTTTAAGAAGCGTGCCAGTCTGATCCAACCCATCCAAGACGAGATTTACAATGCCGTCAAGGCCATTGCCCAAAGCAAGGGTTACAGTCTCATCCTTGACCGTGCGTCGGATGAAGGTATCGTCTTCGCCTCTCCCACGGCTGACATCTCTAACGAAGTCCTTGCCCGGTTAGGTTATTCCAACTAAAAGTCGTACCTTTGTCCGGTTGCAATAAGAAAATACGTAGTCATAAAATCAATTCAAAAACCATACAAAAAAATGATCAAGAAGATTCTTATGCTGGTGCTCCTGATGGCACCGCTTAGCCTTTGCGCACAGAAGTTCGCCTACTACGACCACTTCGACGTCATGCAGTCTATGCCCGCGTTCCAGACCGCCCAAAAAGAGTTGGAGGAACTCGGAAAGAAGTACGAGAACGACCTGAAAAGCATGCAGGACGAGATTATTTCCAAGCGTGACGCCTATCTGGCCAGTGCCGACAGCCTGCCCGAGAACATGCGCAACCGTAAGGAACAGGAGATTAACGACCTGATGAACCGCTTCCAGCAGGCACAACAGGACAACCAGACGGCTTTCCAGCAGGCACAACAGGATAAGCTGCAACCTATCGTTGCCCAAGTGGCTGAAGCCGTAGGCAGCATCGCTAAGGCCGAGGGTTTCGTCTATGTGATGGACCGTCAGACGGCTTCTACGACTGGTGGAATCTTCATTAACGAAAGCATGTGTGAGAACATCACCGCAAAGGTGAAAGCCAAGCTTGGACTGAGCGCAACGTCGGCCGCAAAGGCTACTACGTCGGCAACGTCGAAGTAAGGCTGTTTGAAAAGGTATTGGATCTTTTCCGACTGAATAGGAGTAAGCGGGTGGACGTTCATATGGAGTGTCCATCCGTTTTTTCGTGCTTCCCGTTCGGCTCCTTAGGCGTTGTAGCTCATCTTCTTTGGCGGATAGGCTGTCATGTGGTGTGGAAGTGGAAGAAAGTTGTTTCTTCCACTTCCGTTGTCAGTGGCAACCCGTGCGCAGCCCGTCAGACCGTGTGATCGGACGGGGCGTTTCCCTTGTCCGCCGCCGCGGCCTTATCCATAGATCGGCGTAGCTTTTCGAGTGTCTGCCCGTTATGTGTGAAGAAACAGGCTCCTTGATAGGTGTTAGTGGGCGTCCGGCGTTCTTCTGGCATGAAGAGCCGGCAGAATTGGGAAAGTTTGTATCGCTGCCCGCCGCGCTCGATTTCGTTGTCGCTCACGACGCTTACCCGTTCACCGGTTGGGGCAAAGGTGACGGCATCGCCCGCTTTCAGGCCAATCATGCTGAATCGGAAGCGGCTTCGCTTGTAGCGTGGTTCGTTGGTGCTGGTTTGGGTATCGTCTGCGCTGTTTGTGGAGGCGTTGGTCGGGTCGAGTGTGGGCGTGTCGAGGCCGCTTTTTTCCGCCGTGTCGGCCGGCCTGTGTCTGCGTCTGGTCGTGCGGGGCGGTGTTGGTTGGCTATCCGTCGCCTCCTTGCTCTCCTTACCTCCCGGGTCTAGTGGCTCGGCCGGAGTGCTTGGTGTGGGGGTAGGTGTATCCGTGTTGTCGGTTCCTTCCTCGCGTTCTTTCTCTGTTCTGAGTTGGTCGAGTGTCTGCCCGTTATGCGTGAAGAACTTGGCTCCTTGATAGGTGTTGGAGGGCGTCCGGCGTTCCTCTGGCATGAAGAGCCGGCAGAATTGGGAGAGTTTATACCGCTGTCCGCCGCGCTCGATTTCGTTGTCGCTCACGACGCTTACCCGTTCACCGGTTGGGGCAAAGGTGACGGCATCGCCCGCTTTCAGGCCAATCATGCTGAAGCGGAAACGGCTTCGCTTGTGATGCGGGTCGTCGGTGTCGGTGTCATGGTCCTGCGTGGCGTGCGTGTGAACGTCGGTCGGCGTGGGGCTTGGTGGGTCGTCGGGAAGCGTGATGGGCTGGTTGTTCTTGTAGAGTGTAACGACGCCGTCTTCAAGAAGGTCGGCTACATCTTTGAGTTGCTCCAACGCCGTTTCGGGTGGTATATTGAAGAATTCCCGGTTCTTACGGATGCGGAGCTGGGTAAAGCGGTCGATGAGTTTGTGGAGCTTCTTCTCTGCAATTTCGTACTTCACTGTGCGCAGGGTGGCGTAGATCTCGAATGGAAGCGGGACGGCGGTGTTGTCGAGTTCCTTGGAGCGTACGTTGACGGGGCGGGAGCTTTTCCCGATCTTGACCCAATCCTCACGGAAACTGGGGTTTGTCAGGATATAGACGTATCCGGGTTCTTTGTCTGGCTTTTTCTCTTTTCCGGCCATATGTTTTTCAGAAATTGGGCCGTGGCAGGAATGCGCAATCGCTACGCACGGATGTTTATAAGTGCAAATATACGTCTTTTTACGGACTCGTTGCGAAACAGGTGGTCGAATATCGGAACGTGTGAGGACGTAATTCATGCGGGGCCAGCACCATGAATCTCCTTGCGCCGTTTAGGTCGACGTGAACCGATGAGTCTTCTTTTGGGGTGATATGGGTGGAGTTTCCTACTCCGGACGAGTGGAATGGGGCAGCCGTGGCGGCATCCCGTCCATAATGACAAGTCCTCTGCGCACTGGCGCGCAGAGGACTTGTCTGTCTTATAATGTGTTTTCAAAAGCAGGGTGGCCTGTCTGAGTCCGTGTGATTTAGAGCACGCGGCTGAGGCGTTCGACGAAGTCGTCGGCCTCGGTTTCGCTGAGCGTCAACGGGGGAAGCAGACGCAGGATGTTGGTGCCTGCCGCACCGGTGAAGACGTGCTCCTCGTGGACGAGGCGCTGGCGCATCGCTTTGATGTCGTTTTCGAATTCCAAGCCGATCATGAGGCCTTCGCCGCGCACCTCCTTGATGCCGGGAAGGGCTGCGAGCCGGGCTTTGAGGTGGGCGCCCACCCGGGCGGCGTTGTCGACGAGGTGTTCGCCCTCGATGACGTCGAGTACAGCCAAGGCGGCTGCGCAGGCCAGGTGGTTGCCTCCGAAAGTCGTCCCGAGCTGTCCGTAGGTGGGCTTGATGTCCGGAGCGATGAGGACGGCGCCCATGGGGAAGCCGTTGGCGATGCCCTTGGCACAGGTGATGATATCGGGGCAGATGCCGGCATACTGGTGGGCGAAGAAACGTCCCGAGCGGCCGTAGCC
>HF989236.1:21476-22839 GCA_000431275.1 Prevotella sp. CAG:755
ACCGTCCCGAGCGGCCGTAGCCGCATTGGATTTCGTCGCAGATGAGCAGGGTGCCTGTTTCATTGCAGGCGGCGCGCAGTCCTTGCAGGAATTCGGGCGTTGCCACGTGGATACCGCCCACGCCTTGGATCGGTTCTACGATAGTGGCAGCCACATCGCCCTTGGCCAGTTCCGTGCGGAAAGCTTCGAGGTCGTTCAGAGGAAGGAAGGTCGTGTGTCCGTTGGCGTTGATGGGAGCCGTTATCTTAGGATTGTCCGTCACTTCGACGGCGAGCGACGTGCGGCCGTGGAAGGCGTGGCCTGCGGCCAGCACACGGCTGCGGCCCGTGTGGAACGACGCCAGTTTCAGCGCGTTCTCATTGGCTTCGGCGCCGGAGTTAATGAGAAAGAGCTGGTAGTCATCGTAGCCGCACAGAGGGCCTAGGCGTGTGGCCAGCTGGCGTTGCAGATCGTTGATGACTGAGTTGGAGTAGAAGCCCAGTTTGGCGGCCTGCCGGGTGAGTGCTTCCACATAGTGCGGATGGCAGTGCCCGATGCTGATGACGGCATGACCGCCGTAAAGGTCGAGGTATTCTTGCCCCTTGTCGTCCCAGACATGGCAACCACGGCCGCGGACGATGTTGATGTCGAAGAGGGGATAAACGTCGTAAAGTTTCATTGTCGTTTTTTCAGTTTGAAACGTAGGGCTCAGAACGCAAGGCTTTTCAGCCGGAGGCCGGTGGTCTGGTCGAGTCCGAAGAGGAGGTTCATGTTCTCGACGGCCTGTCCCGATGCTCCTTTCAGCAGGTTGTCGATGGTGGCCGTGATGATGATTTTCCGTCCGATGACGTCGGCATGTACGAGGGCTTTGTTCGTGTTCACTACCTGTTTCATGTCGATGGGACGGGAAGAGTAGTGCGTGAAAGGGGCTTCGGCGTAAAAGTCGTTATAAAGCCGTTCTATGGCCGCCGTGTCAGGAAATCCTGTCGCCGTGCCCGTTTCTCCTGTCAGGGCGACAGGACTTTCAGTCAGGGCGTCTGTTTTGATGGGCACGACAGCGGTCAGGAAGATGCCCCTCGGAAAGTCGCCGCGCCAAGGGATGAAGTCGAGCGCAGCTGTGAAGTCCGGTTGCAGTTCGCTGAGGCTTTGCCGTATTTCGGCCACGTGCTGATGCGTGAGCACTTTGTAAACGCTCATGTTGCCTGAGCGCCAGGAGAAGTGTGTCGTGGCCGAGGGCTTGACGCCGGCGCCGGTGGAGCCTGTGACGGCGTTGACGGTGATGTCGGCGGTGAGCAGACCGGCCTTTGCCAGCGGCAGTAGGGCCAGTTGTATGCATGTGGCGAAGCAACCCGGATTGGCCACATGGCGGGCGGTGCGGATGGCT
>HF989236.1:22878-25894 GCA_000431275.1 Prevotella sp. CAG:755
GAGTTCAGGCAGGCCGTAGACGTAGTCGTTGCCCGGTGCGGCCAGCCGGAAGTCCTGCGCGAGGTCGATGATCTTCACGTGGTCGGGCACGGGGTGTTCGCTCAGGAACTGGGTGCTTTTCCCATGGCCGAAACAGAAAAACAAGACGTCGACTTCGTCGAGCGGCAGGCGGTCGGTGAAACGTATGTCGGTCTCGCCGATGAGGCCGGCGTGCACATCGGTGACGAGGTTGCCGGCGTTGCTCTCGCTGTTGACGAAGACGATCTCGACGGCCGGGTGGTTCAGGAGGATGCGCAGCAGTTCGCCCGCCGTATAGCCGGCGCCGCCGATGATTCCCACTTTGATCATAGGTTCGGGTTTATGGGGTTGAAAGCACGCGCCCGCTGCGGCGTGGACCGTCGGCGGGCGCGGCGCTTGGGGTTACTGTTCGATTTCTTTGGCTTCGTCGGGGTGGTTGGCGTAGTAGACGCGCAACGGTGTCGAGAGCACCTTGATGAAGCCTTTGGCGTCGTCGGCGGTCCAGCCTTTCTGCGTCTCGCCATATTCGCCGAACTTCGACTTCACAAGGTCGTCCGGACTGTCGACTCCCACGGTCGAGAAGCCCAGCGGGCGCAGCGCGAGGATGACCGTGCCGTTGACGTGGCGCTGCGAACTTTCGAGCATGGCCTCGATGTCGCGCATCACGGGCTCCATGTACTGGCTCTCGTGGAGGAACATGCCGTACCAGTTGGCCACTTGGTCTTTCCAGTATTGCTGCCACTTGCTGAGCGTGTATTTTTCAAGAAACCTGTGCGCCCCGATGATAAGGGCCGGTGCGGCGGCCTCGAAACCTACGCGGCCTTTGATGCCGATGATGGTGTCGCCCACGTGCATGTCGCGGCCGATGCCGTATGCTGCGCCGATTTCCTCGACAGCCTGGATGGCGGCGACGGGGTCGTCGTAGTGCGTGCCGTTCACTCCGGTGAGGCAGCCTTTCTCGAAAGTGAGGCGGAGCTCCTCCGTGCCGGTGCGGACGACGGGTTTGAGATACGCCTCGTCGGGCAGGCCCTGGCGGCTGTCGAGGATCTCGCCTCCGCAGATACTCGTGCCCCAAATGCCGACGTTATAGGAGTATTTGAGTTTCGTGAAGTCGGCCTTGAAGCCGTGCTTGTTCAGGTAATCTACCTCCTCCTGCCGCGTGAGGTTGCGGTCGCGCGTCAGGGTGATTATCTCGACGCCCGGGGCCATCACCATGAACGTCATGTCGAAGCGCACCTGGTCGTTGCCGGCGCCCGTCGAGCCGTGGGCGATGGCTTCGGCGCCGATTTCTTTGGCGTAGCGCGCGATGGCCATGCCTTGGAAGATACGTTCGGAGCTCACGGAGATCGGGTAGACGTTGTTGCGCAGCACGTTGCCGTAGATCATGTAGCGGAGGCTCTTTTCGTAATACTCATGGGTGACGTCGAGCGTCACATATTGCTTGGCGCCCAGCTTGTAGGCGTTCTCCTCGTTCGTGCGGAGCTGTTCGGGGCTGAAACCGCCGGTGTTGGCACACGCGGCGTAGACTTCGTAGCCCATCTCGCGGGCCAGGTACATCACGGTGTAGCTCGTGTCGAGCCCGCCGCTGAATGCCACTACTACTTTCTTTGCCATGGTTTTGTCTTTCAGTTGTCGGTTCTTGTTTGTCGGGGGTTATCGCAGGTTCTTGCTGGCGGCCTCTTGGGCCATCTTGACCACGTCGTCGGGCAGCTGCACCGGCAGGGGGTCGCCGGGGTGCTGGGCGGGGTCGTAGAGCATACCCGTGCAGACACAGTATTTGCGTCCCGTGCGTTGAAGCACGTCGTAGTTCACGCAGCAGGGGTGGTCGGGCGTGCCGCAGCCTTTCCAGTACTCATCGTCTTGCGTGAGCTCGGAGAACGGCACGGGCACGTAGCCCAGCATCGTGTTGATGCGCATGACGGGGCCGCTGCTCGTCAGGCCGAAGATTTTGGCGTTCGGCCAGCGCAGGCGGCTCAGCGTGAAGGCCGCTTTCTTGATGCGCGTGGCCAGGTGATGGCCGCGGAACTTGGGCACCACGATGAGGCCCGAGTTGGCCACGTAGTGCTTGTTCTCCCAGCTTTCGATGTAGCAGAAGCCGGCGAACTCCTCGCCTTTGAGGGCGATGATGGCTTTGCGTTCTTTCATCTTCGTGGCCAGGTATTCGTGCGTGCGCGAGGCGATGCCCGAGCCGCGCACCTTGGCGGCTTCGGTGATGGTGGTCAGTATGGTGTCGACATACTTCTCGTGCGAGGCGTCGGCCACGAGGACGTCTATTCCGTCGTTGTACTCTTCCATGTGTTTTTATGTTACTGTTCTTTTTCTTTGTCTCTGTGTCTGGCCTGCGGCTCAGGGCATCACCGACTTCACGGCGGGGAAGAGCCCGGCCAGTTCGTCGACGACGAGCTGGCGCGGTGTCCGCTCGTCGAGGACGATGAGGATGGTGTCGTCGCCCGCGATGGTGCCGATGACGCCCGGCAGGGCGTGCGTGTCGATTTCCGAGGCCATGCCCCCGGCGTAGCCCGGCCGCGTGTGCATCACGGCCAGGTTGCCCGTGAACGCCAGCGAGACGAAGCCCGCCGGGCGCAGGTAGTCGGGCACCGTGCGGGGGCTTCCGGTGCGTTCGTAGAGCGGGTTGTCGGGCAGGACGTAGACGTAGCCCTCCTCGGTGGCGAGCTTCACGGCTTTCAGGCGGCGCAGGTCGCGCGAGAGGGTGGCTTGCGTCACGTGGAAACCGTGGCGCCCCAGCTCGCTCAGGATCTCGTGCTGCCCCCCGATGCGTTGCGTCGTCAGGATGTAGCGCAAGGTTTCAATGCGGTCGTGTCGCTTCATACGGTCTGGCTGTTTGATGGGGCAAAGGTAGGTATAAAATTTCAGAAACGGCGAAGTTATGCGTATATTTTCTGAATAATTTTCTTCCGCACGCCTGTCGCGTTTCCCGAGGGGACGGCTTCGTGGCGCGGCGGGAGCGCGCGGTGTGCCTCCGTCTGCCGGCGTCGGG
>HF989237.1:0-15202 GCA_000431275.1 Prevotella sp. CAG:755
AGGCGCGATCCGAGCCCTACGCGCTGCAAGGCGCGAATGGCGCGGACGGCGCGTTCCTTGGCCGGCACGGCGCTGTTGTACATGAGTGGCAACTCGACATTTTCGACCGCCGTAGTCTTGGGCAGCAGATTGTAGTTCTGAAAAACGAAACCAATCTTCCGGTTGCGCAGTACGACACGTTCGCGACGCTTCATGCGCCGTACGGGTACTCCGTCGAGTAGGTATTCGCCTGAGGTGGGCGTATCGAGGCAGCCAAGCTGGTTGAGAAGAGTGGATTTCCCAGATCCGGAAGTGCCCATGATAGTGACGAATTCCCCCTCGTGGATGGTAAACGAAACACCGCGCAGGGCATGTACCACCTCGTCCCCCACGACGAAGTCGCGCCTGACGTTTTGCAATTCGATGACTTTCTTCATGATGGCATGACGTGGTGCCGGTGAGTGCCGGCATAGTTATTATTTCTTTTTGTTCTTGTTTTGGTTGGGCGGGCCGGGTGCGAAAGGACTCCTCTCCGTGGCGGCGTCTTCGCTTTCAGAGACACTGCCTGCATCCTTCATTTCGACTATGACTTGCGCATCAGCTGGAAGTCCGGAGATGATTTCGGTGCGTGTGCCGTTGGTGATGCCTGTCTGCACGGCATACGCTTTGAACGTGCGGCCATCCTTGACCCAGACTTTGTTCGTCCCTTTGCAATCGACGATTTTATCTTTCGGTCCGATAGTCTCAGAAGTAGGTGTGAAGCGCAGGGCTTTGGTGGGGAGACTGGCCACACCGGTACGCTCCATTGTGTGTATAGTGACGTTTGCCGTCAGTCCGGGTTTTAGCTTCAAGTCGTCGTTCGGGGCCGAAATGACGACTTCATAGGTAACGACGTTGTCTTCGGTCGTGCCTTCTTGTCGCACTTGGGTCACTGTGCCGTCGAATGTGTCGTCGGGGAATGCGTCGACAGTGAATGTCACCCGTTGTCCCTCGTCCACCTGCCCGATGTCTGCTTCGTCCACATCGGCGATGACACGCATGTCCCTAAGGTCTTTGGCAATGGTGAAGAGAGTGGGCGTGGAGTAGCTTGACGCCACGGTCTGACCCTCTTCGACATCTTTGGTAAGGACAGTGCCGTCAATGGGAGAAGTGATCGTGGCATAACCCAGATTTGTCTGCGCCGTTGAGACGGCTTCTTGGCGTTCTTTTACGCTCTCTTCGGCCTGTTGCCAGGCGAGTCGGGCCGTTTCGAAGTCGTCATCACTTACAAGGCCTTTGTCATGAAGAGTCCGGATGCGGCCGTAATTGGTCTGTTGATACTTTAAGTTAGCCTGAGCACTGGCCAATTGGCTTTTGGCGCTGTTGAGCTGGCTGACTAGGTTCGTTTTGTCGAGTTCGGCGATGACCTGTCCTTTCTTGACGACGCTGTTATAGTCGACGTATATGTGGCTGATCATGCCCGATACTTGGGTGCCGACTTCGACTTCGGTGACAGGTTCGATGGTGCCAGTGGCCGTCACGCTGTTGCCGATGGTGGCCTTTTCAACCTTGGCTGTGAGATATTCCACCTCATAAGGGGCGTCATTCCGGAGGGCGAAATAGAGGACGGCAGCCACGCACGCCAATGCTGCGCCGGCGCAGGTCCATGTCTTTGCTTTCTTGGTCATAAGAGTCAGTGTCTTTTTGTTAATTGTCTGTTTCGGTTGCTTCTTCCTATGGGGCGACGGTCAGATTTTGAGCCCCACACCGCCATAGAAATTCAGTAGGGCGATGTTGAGAAGGGCTGTGTATTTGTTTTGCAACATCTCCTGGCGCGCCGAAAGCAGCTGGCTGCGGCTGTTAAGAAGTTCGGCGATGTTGGTTTTCCCGAGGCGGAACTGCTCACTCATGAGTTCGTAGCTTGTCGCGTAGCTTTTCACGGAACTGACAGAGGAGCGGTAGCGTGCTTGGTAGTTCACAGCGTTCTGGTGGCAGGTCTCGATGGTGCTGTACAGTTGCTTGCGCGTTTCTTGCTGGTCTAGGCGGGCCGTGAGTTGGCCTATCTGTGCGCGTTCTACGGCTGACTTCGTACTACGGCCGTCGAAGATAGGAATGGAGAGGCTGATGCCGAGCGAGCCGTCGAAATTGTTTTTCATCTGAGTGAAATAGTCGCTACGCGTGCCGGTCATGTGGCTGTCGCCGAGACCTGCGGTGAGGCTGACTGTGGGCATCCGTCCGGCTTTGGCTATTTTGACAGCCAAATCACTCTGCTCGACACTGAGGGTGCTGCTCTCTATCTCGGGGCGCTGGCTCAGGGCTGCTTGATAGACTTCGGCCGTCAAGGGGATGGGGGCGAGGACGGCTTCATCAGCGGGAGCTTCGGCCGTGCCGATATGAAAGTCCTCGTCGCCCGGCAGTTCGAGCAGCTGTTTGAGCTGCAACTCATATTGAGCTATCTGGGTCGAGGAGTTGACCACGTCATACTCGCCACTGCTCACTTGGGCTTCGAGTTGCGCCACATCGCTCTGCGCCATCTGCCCAGCCGCCAGCAACTCACGGCCACGGGCCAGAAGCTGACGGTCGGCGTCGAGGAGCCGGCGGTTCGTGGCTTCTGCCTCGCGGCTGTACAGTATTTGCACATAAAGTTCGGCAATCTCCTCTTGGATGGAGTTGGCCTCCTGCCTCGCGCGGACAGTTCAGCCATCTGCTGGCTGTAAGTTCGGTCGGTGATGTCAGCTCGGTTTTTCCCTCCGTTCCAGACGACCCACGAAGCGTTGATGCCGTAGCTCCCACTCTGCGTAACTTTGTGGCTGGACGACGAGGCGATACTTCCGTTCACGAAGTTACCCGTCTGCTCTTGAAAGGGTCGGTACTGTACACTCTGGGTGACGGCAGCAGAGAGCGTGGGCAGTAGGCCGGCCTTGGCTTCTTTTACGTCGGTGGCCGACGACTGGGCATTGAGGCGCGCACGGCGCAGCTGGATGTTATGGGCAAGGGCGTGGTCGATGCAGTCTTTCAACGACCATGTGCGGCCCGTCTGGCCTAGTGCTGGCGTGCCGGCAAGGAGGAGCCAAAGAGCGGCAAGATGGATTTTTCGGTTCATGGCTTGATGTTTTGACGAATGCAAATTTATGAAACGCGGAGTCTTGCGGGCGCGGTCACGGGCGGCTTTTTCGTGGAAAATAGACGGACGGGCTGTTTTTATCGACGAAACTTTCGTACTTTTGCGCTGGCGTCAACGCAAAAGCGTCGGGCCAGTAAAACCGACAAAAAGAGATAACATGTTTTCAGGAATAGTGGAAGACATGGCCCAGGTAGTGGCCGTGGAGCGCGAAGGTGGCAATGTGCACTTCACCTTGCGCTGTCCCTTTGCAGAGGAATTGAAGATTGACCAAAGCGTAGCGCACAATGGCGTCTGCCTGACGGTAGTGAAGACGCATGGCGATACGTATGTCGTGACCGCCATGCGCGAAACCCTTGAACGATCAAACCTTGGCAACCTTGCCCCCGGCGACCGTGTCAATGTGGAACGCTCAATGCTGATGAACGGCCGGCTCGATGGCCACATCGTGCAGGGGCACGTCGACACGACAGCCACCTGCACCCGCATCGACGACGCTGACGGCAGCTGGATCTACACCTTTGACTATCCTGACAACCCGGAAATGGCACGCCGCGGATATTTCACGGTCGACAAGGGCAGCGTGACCGTCAACGGTGTCAGTCTGACTGTCTGCAATCCGACGACACACGGCTTCCAAGTGTCGATCATCCCTTATACGCATGAACACACGAACTTTGCCGACCTGCGTGTAGGCAGCCGTGTGAATCTCGAATTTGATATTCTCGGCAAGTACATCGCCCGCTTGACGCAATTGGGCTGAGTGTCATTTTCCCATGCGCAACCGAATAGAGCGACAGTTTTTTCAGTCAGCCGGAGCGTGCCGACGGTCAGCCTGACAGTTTTTGCTGCGACTCCGCCGTGGGCTTCACTTGGCGCAAAAAATGTTTCGGAATGAAGAAATCGGAATTATATAAGTGCGTGCTCGACTATTTTGCAAGTGTGATGCCGCCGACCGAGACGGAACTGCATTTCAACAATCCGTTCGAGTTGTTGGTGGCCGTAGTGCTCTCGGCGCAATGCACCGACCGCCGCATCAACGAAGTGACTCCGCGCCTCTTCCGCGACTTCCCCACGCCCGAGGCTATGGCTGCCACGACGCCCGAAGTGATCTATGACTACATCCGCAGTGTGAGTTACCCGAACAACAAGGCGCGTCATCTTGTGGGACTGGCCCGAGGACTGGTGGAACGCTTCGGCGGGCAGGTGCCGGCGACGATGGAGGAGCTCACATCGCTGCCCGGCGTGGGACGGAAAACGGCCAACGTCATCTTAGCTATCGTGTTCGGCAAAGCGGCTTTGGCGGTCGACACGCACGTGTTCCGCGTCAGCCACCGGCTTGGACTTGTCCCGGCCCGGTGCACCACGCCCCTTTCCGTCGAGTTGGAACTGAGGCGGCACATCCCAGAGACACAAGTAGCGGCGGCCCACTTCTGGCTGCTCCACCATGGGCGCTACACCTGCACGGCCCGGGCACCTCATTGCGAAAAATGCCCCCTGAACACTCTCTGTCGCGAATGGTTAAAGCTCCATGGAGCTAAAACAAGGCGTACACAGTGTAGCGTAAACGAAAATTAAACGACAGGCGGGCACGTGCGTCGGGCTTTTTTTGTACATTTGCCCCGACCGAACAGACAATACGTAATTTTACTTAATCATAGAACAGTATGACAATCGACACTTGTAATTTCAAAGGTCAGAAAGTAATCGTCCGCGTGGACTTCAACGTCCCCCTTGACGAAAATGGCAACATCACCGACGACACCCGCATCCGCGGCGCTCTGCCGACGCTGAAAAAGGTGGTTGAGGCCGGCGGCCGGCTCATCATCATGTCGCACATGGGCCGTCCGAAGAAGAATCCCGATCCCAAGTTCTCACTCCGCCAGATTGTCGGCCGTGTGAGCGAACTGCTCGGCGTTCAAGTTCAATTCTGCGACGACTGCATGAAGGCACAGGAGCAAGTTGCCGCCCTGCAAGACGGCCAGGCGCTTTTGCTCGAAAACCTCCGCTTCTATGAGGAAGAAACGGGTAAGCCCCGTGGTGAATTCGCCACAGACGACGAGAAAGCCGCGGCAAAGAAGGCAGTCAAGGAAAAGCAGAAGGAATTCACCAAGACGCTGGCTTCGTATGCTGACATTTATATCAATGACGCTTTCGGTACGGCCCACCGCAAACACGCTTCGACGGCCATCATCGCCGACTACTTCGATGCCGACCACAAGATGTTCGGTTATCTGATGGAGAAGGAAGTGGCTGCCGTCAACAAGGTGATGAACGACATTAAACGCCCCTTCACCGCCATCATGGGCGGCTCGAAAGTGTCGTCGAAAATCGAAATCATCGAAAACCTCCTCACCAAAGTGGACAACCTCATTCTTACCGGCGGCATGACTTATACGTTTATGAAAGCCCGTGGCGGTAAGATCGGCAAGTCGATTTGCGAGGACGACTTCCTCAACCTGGCTCTCGACATCGAGAAGAAAGCCAAGGAAAAGGGTGTCAACCTTGTCTTAGCCGAGGACGCCAAGTGCGGCGATGATTTCAAGAATGACTGCAATGTGCAGTTCTGTCCCTCGAATGACATTCCTGATGGCTGGGAGGGAATGGACATCGGCCCCAAGGCAATGGCCTCGTTTGCTTCTGTTATCAAGGAAAGCAAGACAATCCTTTGGAACGGCCCTGCCGGCGTCTTCGAGATGGACAACTTCATGGCCGGATCGAAAGCCGTAGCCGAAGCCATCTGCGACGCCACAGCTAACGGCGCATTCTCGCTTATCGGCGGTGGCGATTCTGTGGCCTGCATCAACAAGTTCGGCATGGCAGACAAGGTATCTTACGTCTCGACTGGCGGTGGTGCCCTGCTTGAAGCCATCGAAGGAAAGACGCTCCCCGGCATCGCTGCCATTAAGGGCGAAGCCTGAGATGTACGCACACATTTAATAATTAATTAAAAGAATTTCCGGGGCGGGCAGTGTTATTTTCAGCCTACTCCGGAAATTCTTTTCTCCATACGATGAAGAAACTCCTTTCCGCAGTTTGCGCTTTCACCCTGCTTGTGGCCTGTTCAGGAGGTGGCAATCCCCAGGTACAGACTGGAACTACTGCCGATACTCTTGCTGTCGACACGGCCGCCTTGCGTCTTGGCCTTATGCCGACACTCGACTGCCTGCCCTTTTATTACGCCCAGCGAGCAGGTATTTTCGACTCACTCCAGCTCGACGTCGAATTGCTGACATACATGGCTCAAATGGATCTTGATACAGCGCTTGCGCGTGGCTGGGCCGACGGCATCTACTCCGATTTGGTACGAGCATCCCTCATGAGCTACCGGGCAAAGAAACTGCCCGTCGTCGTGATGGGCACGGACGGGGTATGGAACGTTATTGTCGCCCAATCATTGCGCCTGCGGACCGCCTCGCAGCTTGACGAACGCATGATTGCTGTGGCACGTCATTCTGCGAGCGACCTCGTTTCTGACCACGTAGCGAAAGCCGGCGGCATCCGTCCCGACCGCATCTACCGCCCACAGATCAACGACGTCAACCTCCGTTCCTCTATGCTTACGAACGCACAAGTCGACGCCGCCGTCCTGCCTGAGCCACAAGCCACGCAGGCACGAACACGCGGCCATAAGCAAATTTATAGCACGGCTGACGAAAAGCTAAATCTCGGATGCTTCACGTTCAACCGTCAGCGGCTCAATTCGCCACGCAAGGTTGCTCAGATGTACAGCCTGATCAAGGCATACAACCTTGCCGTCGTTCGAATCAACCGAGGCGGCAAGTCTGTATGCGACTCCGTCCTTCTCCGCGATTTTGGCCTGAACATCTATGAGGCCGACACTCTGCGCTTGCCTCGCTTCGCCCCGGCCCACGCTCCTGCCGCGTCCGACCTAGAAACCGCCATTCGTTTCCTCGTATCGCGGCGCCTTGTGCCGAAAGGTTTTGCCGCAGATTCACTCGTCACGACCGCTTATCTGAAATAGGATGAAAGAAGAAACCTTTGCTCCCCTTCTGCGCACTACCCGCGAAGCACTTGACCAATCACGACTGGCTGATGCTGTCGACGGTTTGAAAGCCCTTGCGGATACCATAGCCGATTGGGATCTCCGGGCGGCAGTCGACAGCATGGCCGAAGCCTACACCATGATGCTGCGATACTTCCGCACCGGTGCGCCCGACACCAGCCGTCGCACAATGTTCCGTTCCTTTCTCAATCAAGGTTACACTCTATGCGACCGCGCCGAGCGAGAGGGACTGACACGGACGTCGGCCGACCTTTACTATTCGACTCTGCGCACTGTACAGACTATGGGCATGACATTGACCAAAGCTGTCAGCTACCTCGAAGAGGCCGGCCGCCAGCTTTCGGCCCTTCCTCAGACACCTGATTCCACCTCTGATACCCTACGTACTCCCATCGACCGACAGCGTGCGGAGGCCGGCCGGCGGATGTTTGACGTAATTTGGACATCGGCTCCGTGGACCCTTGCTGATGCCGAAACGGCCCGTAGCCTCACGGCATCGCCTTTGGTGCCCGAAGCCGACGTTGCCCTCTTTGTCAGCGCCCTGACCATGGCTCTGCTTCATCAGTTCGATGCCGTGAAGTTCGACCTCCTGCTCGATCTCCTCGCCGACAGCCGCCCTTCGGTCAGCAGCCGGGCGTGGGTAGGCTTCGGCTTGGCCACCCTGCGCCACGACCGACGTATCCGACTCAACCCATCGCTGCCGTCAAGACTGGAACTCCTGGCTGACGACGCCAATGCCGTAGCAACCCTGCGCAACCTGCAAATTCAGCTCCTCGCCACACTTGAAACCCAGGAAATCGAAAAACAACTGCACGAAGACATCATCCCCACGATGCTCCGGAACCCAAAGTTCCAACCCTCGAAACTCGGGCTCGAAACCATTGACGAGATGCTACGCGGCAACGACCCCAATCCCGAATGGCGCGAAAACGAGGCAGTAAAGCGGATTGAAGACAAACTGAAACGCTTGGCTGAGATGCAGGCCGCAGGTGCGGACGTCTACATGGGCACGTTTGCTGCCATGAAGCAGCAATTTCCCTTTTTCGGCGTGATGTCCAACTGGTTTCTCGCTTTCGACGGACATCATCCCGACATTTCGGCCTCCCTGCGTGAGATACCCCGTTTCATGCGCTCGCTTTTCACATCCGACCTGCTGTGCGATTCGGACAAGCACTCGTTCGCACTGATGCTGTCCAGCATCCCAGCTCCGCAGCGCCGCCTGATGGAACAACAGTTTGAGGCCATGGGCATCAACGACCTTCCTCCCACAGACGTCGCCCCTTCTACGTCCGTCGACGACGAACGTCAGCGACGCGTCTACCTTCAAGACCTCTATCGTTTCTTCCGGCTATCCCGCCATCACAGGCAGTTTGCCAATCCGTTTGAAGGGAACCTCGTCTTTGCCGACACGGTCTC
The DNA here is from genome assembly GCA_000431275.1 of Prevotella sp. CAG:755. Lineage (GTDB taxonomy): Bacteria > Bacteroidota > Bacteroidia > Bacteroidales > Bacteroidaceae > Alloprevotella. The sequence goes on from HF989237.1 coordinate 8,523, forward strand.
GCTCGCTCCTATGCTCTCCGACGACGAGAGCATGCTGCAAATCGCTGAGTTCGCTTTCCGCCACAAGCTTTACGCCAAAGCCCTGCATTTCTATGGTAAGCTGACCACGCCGTCGGTCGATGTCTTCCAGAAAACAGGCTATTGCTACCAGGCTTCCGGACAATACGACGCAGCATGCAATGCCTACGCAAAGGCACTTCTTGTCGACGATGGCAATGCCTGGACCTTGCGCCACATGGGACAATGCGCCTTGCTAGGCGGACATTTCGACCGTGCACTTGACTGCTGGATGCGGCTAAGTATCCTGTTACCCGACGACTTACAGGTCGAACGCCGTCTCGGTGAAACACTCGTCCACCTCGGTCGCTACGACGAAGCCTTCAAGCACCTCTACAAGGTGGACTACCTTGCTCCAGACCAGCCACGTACGCTGCGCGCACTGGCCTGGTGTTCGTTCATGGCGCAAAAGCCGGAACAAGCCGAACGTTTCTACGCGAAATTGCTTGCCGCACACCCTACTGCCGATGATTACATGAACGCTGGCCACACGGCGTGGGTGACGGGCAACATTCCCACAGCCATTGAACGCTATCGGGCCTGTCTTAAAATCCAGGAAGTCGACCACATGCCCGACGACTTCTTCAACACCGATGCTGATGTGCTGGCAGCGTACGGTCTGATGCCTGACGACTTCCGTATTCTCATTGACGCCGTCAACCGGGCAGAATGATCCGCACAAGCCTTGGTGTGTGCTAAAAAGCCCCATGCCGGAGTTTCGCCGGCATGGGGCTTTTGCTTTCAAGGTGTGGTAGGCGTTGCTGAACATCCGCCGATGCAGCCCGTTCACCCAGCCGTCCCGTAAAAACGGTCAGCCGACCTGTTGTTCCTGTCAGCCGTCCCATGAGAGGAAAGACCTGAAACCGAAACCGCTTTCACTTGACGCCACGGCGATTGAGCGCTTCGGCATAACGCCGGGCGTTCTGCATGTGTTCAGCGTATGTCTTGGCAAAGCGGTGCGTGCCTGAAAAATCTTCTTTTGCACACATATAAATATAATCGTGATGGGCGAAGTGGAGAACTGCCTCAATACTAGACAAGGCCGGAATGCAAATGGGCCCCGGCGGAAGTCCGGGATAGCGATACGTATTATACGGGCTGTCAGTGTCAAGCTGCTCATGATAGATTCGGCGAAGTTCAAAGCGTTTCAGGGCAAACTTGACGGTCGGATCAGCTTGTAGTTTCATTCCTTGATAAAGGCGATTTAGATACATCCCTGCTATCATGGGCTTTTCTTTATCGTTCGCTGTTTCTTGGTCAACTATGGAAGCCATGATAATGACTTCGTCAGGTGTTAAACCAGCAGCATCTGCTTGTTCCATCCGCTCAGGTGTCCAGAATGCTTCACTTTCGCGTTGCATGCGCCTAAGCAGACCATCGGGAGAAATGTTCCAGTAGACTTCATAAGTGTTCGGAATGAACAGACATGGAAGCAGAGCGGTATCTGTACCGTAAGCTGCACAAAACGCAGAGTCGCTGAAATTGTGAGCCCACGTTGCAGAATCAACCATCAGGATTTCGCCTAGCCTGGCTGCCAGCTTATCCATTGTCCTTACATTGGGAATGGTCAATTTTACTGGTGCCTGACTCCCATTTCTCAATGCACGCAAAACTTCGAAAGTAGTCAAATCTTTACCTGCCTCGTATCGTCCAGGCCGCACGTGCTCACAGTACCCAGACAAAGTGGCCAATATGCGGAAACCAACAAGTTGCCGCACATTAGGAAGAGTGTCAAGTTGGACACAGACGGAGTCGAATGTATCGTTATCGTCGATATACAGATAGGCGTGACCCTTTTGGTTGATGAAAGCTGTGAAGAATAAAAAATAAGTCGTGGCACAAAACACAATGACGGCCGTTACAAGACCAATAATCAGTTTTTTCCGTTTCATAAGTTGTGCTTCATTATTTTATTGACGGTGCAAATGTACGTTTTTTCTTACTGCTTGTCAAAAAAACGTGTTCCTTTCCATTTCCTAAGGAGTAATGTATGCCGCGAAATGCCTATATTTGCAGAAAATGGGCGCACAGACAGGGTCAGCTTGTGCAACGGGTGACTTTGTCAATCGCTTCATTAATAATTTTTACTCCGTCAATTATGAATGAATACGGTAGCCTCATTGCTCTCATTGAACAGAGCATTAAAATGAATTGGGATTTAGATGCCCTCACGGATTACGAGGGGAGCACGTTCCAATTCAAGGACGTGGCGCGGAAAATTGAGAAGTTACACATCCTCTTTGAGCAAGCTGGCGTCAAGCCGGGTGATAAGATAGCCCTTTGCGGGCGCAACTGTGCCAATTGGGCTGTGGCTCTCCTGGCAACGCTGACTTATGGAGCAATAGCCGTCCCCGTGCTGCATGAATTTAAGGCCGACCAAGTGCACCATATCGTCAACCACTCCGAGAGCCGCCTTCTTTTTGCCGGCGACCAAGCCTGGCCACACCTCAACGCCGACGCGATGCCCGCACTCGAAGGTGTGATACACATCCCCGATTATTCTCTCCTCGTCAGCCGCTCACCGGCCTTGACAGAAGCACGCGAACGGCTCAACGAATTCTTCGGCCGGCGTTACCCCAAATTTTTCCGGCCTCAACACGTCGCTTACCGGAAGGAGCACCCCGACGAACTGGCATTGATCAACTACACATCGGGTACGACAAGCCGATCAAAAGGCGTTATGGTGCCTTACAGGGCACTCTGGTCGAATGTTGAATTTGCCCAAGGCGCCCTTGGCGAACATGTCGGGCGCGGGGGACGCGTCGTCTCGATTCTCCCGATGGCTCACATGTACGGCATGGCATTCGAATTTCTTTTTGAGTTCATCACGGGCTGCCACGTATTCTACTTGACACGCATCCCCTCTCCGAAAATCGTATTCAAGGCTTTCGCCGAGGTGCAGCCAGACATCATCATTGCCGTACCGCTCATCATTGAGAAGATTATCCGCAAGGCGGTCCTGCCACGGCTTCAATCGCCCGGCGTGAAAATGCTGCTTAAACTTCCGGTCATCAGCCAGAAACTGCGGGAGCGGATCCGCTCCCGCATAGTCGAAGCCTTCGGAGGCCGTTTTTATGAAGTGATCGTCGGCGGAGCGGCATTCAACTCCGAGATCGAACACTTCCTGGCTCAGGTAGGATTCCCGTTCACCGTAGGTTACGGTACGACAGAATGCGCACCAATCATCAGCTACATTGACTGGCGCGAATTCCGCCCTGGTTCGTGCGGAAAAGCAGCCCCTCGCATGGAAATTCGCATTGACAGCGCCGACCCTGCACATACAGTGGGTGAGATTTTATGCCGGGGCGCCAACGTGATGCTAGGCTACTATAAAAACGAAGAAGCCACACGTGAAGCGTTGGACGCCGATGGTTGGTATCACACGGGCGACCTTGGCCTCATGGATGCTGACGGATACCTCTACATCAAGGGACGAAGCAAGAACATGCTTCTCGGTGCCTCTGGGCAGAACATCTATCCCGAGGAAATAGAAGACAGACTGAACACCCTGCCCTTTGTCAACGAGAGCCTCGTTGTGCAAAAAGACGAAAAGCTCTACGCCCTGATTCATCCCGACTATGAGGAAGTCGCTAAGCTCGGTCTCACGGATGAGGACCTCGCCACTGTTATGGAACAAAACCGCAAGGACCTCAATGAGCAAGTCCCGGCATACGAACAGCTGGCTGGTATTCGCATCAGGACGGAAGAGTTTGAGAAAACGCCAAAGCGCAGCATCAAGCGCTATCTTTACACAGACATCGACTGACATCGGCAGGGTAGGGCGCTGCAACCGGTCACCGCAGTCGCATCATCCTTACCGTCGTACAGATTGAATAAAAAACTTGGAACTATGAACCGAATGATCTGTCTAACTGTTGTGCTTTTTTCGTTGGCACTCATCCCGCTTCACGCACAGGACGAAGTCGTTCCCGATACCGTCAAGACCGTCGATGCCCCAGACAGCCTCGGTATGTTGACGCCGCTTTATGCACCCTTTGTGCGACCGTACGGCCTGTGGGGCGGGATATACAGTTGCTTGCCGACTTTTTACGGCGCTGGACCTGACTCGTGGAAGCTGCATGAAGGCTTCAACGCGCAGTTCTCACTGAGTGTCACAGCCGGATTGGGCAGCCATGCGCCACGTGGCGTAGGCTTTGGCCAAGATGCTGCTTTCATGTACGCACAACCGTTGACTAAACGGCTGAGCGTGGCGGGAGGTGTCTACATGTCACACATGGACTGGGGCGGATTCACCTACAACCAAGTGGGGGTAGCCGGTGTGGCAGCTTTCCAAGTGAACGAAAAAGTCAGCCTTTACGCATATGGAAACAAGGCATTGCTTCCGCAGAAAGTGCCGCCCTATTGGTCTCCCTATGTAGGAGGAGATCGCTTCGGAGGTATGCTCCATGTAAAGTTCAACGATACTTTCTCAATGGGATTCAGCGTCGAACGGCGTTCGTACCCGGACGATTGGTTCGACTCTTCTTGCTTGCCATAAACGATGGAAAGCCATAGACAAAACACCACAGACGTCAGTTTGCACCGGCAGCGTGAATTGCTCCGTTTGGAATATGAATACGAAAAAGAGGCGTTCCAACGCGAAACACAAACTATGGGCATCGGCCGAAAGGTCAAACGGGGCGACTGCTGGTTTCCTGCCACGACTGGCCGCAGCTATTACAACGCGATAGGTAGGTTCGTCGTTGAAATTATGCGCAACACGGACACCGAGATTGAGCATAACTTTGAACCAGGACGACCGCTCTGTTTTTTTGCCGAGAATGCCTCAGGTGGAATAAGCTACCTGCCAGTGACCGGAACGGTCAGTTACGCCGAACCAACGCGAATGGTGGTCGAATTGCCAGATGCTGCCTCGCTCTCCTCCATTGAACGGACTGAACGGCTGGGCGTGCAGTTGAGTTTCGACGAAACAACTTACCGCCTGATGTTTGCTGCTATTGACGAGATTATCGCGGCCCGAACCGGTCGCACGGCCGAACTGCGCGACATGATCCATGCCTCACTTCCGACCAGCAGGGGAGCTGAACAGCCTGTCAGCCTGCCGTGGCTCAACCGTGCCCAGGAACATGCCGTCAGCGAGGTGCTCCGTGCACGAGACGTGGCTGTGGTCCATGGACCTCCCGGCACAGGGAAAACGACAACACTGGTCGAAGCTGTCTGCGAAGTTCTCCGTCGCGAAACCCAAGTGCTGATTTGCGCACAGAGCAACATGGCGGTCGACTGGATCTCCGAAAAACTGATCGAACGAGGCGTCTCGGTGCTTAGAGTGGGTAACCCGTTGCGCATGACTGACGCAATGCTCACACACAGTTATGAACGGCGCTTTGCCGACCACCCGGACTATCCTCGACTGTGGGCTTTGCGACGGCAGATCCGCCAGCTCTACACACTGCCACGCCGCGAGCGCCCCTCCGCATTCCGCTCGAAAATCGACGCCTTGCGTGAGAAAGCCTCTTCACTCGAATGCCGCATACGGCAGCAACTGTTTGAGGAAACGCGCGCCGTCACCTGCACGCTGGCCGGTTCTGCCAGTCCGCTTCTCGATGGACTTCACTTTCACACCCTTTTTATCGATGAAGCCGCCCAAGCGCTTGAAGCCGCATGCTGGATTGCCATTCGTCGGGCTGAACGCATTGTCCTTGCAGGCGACCACCAGCAACTTCCGCCCACAGTCAAATGCCCGGCTGCGGCCCGGGGAGGACTTTCGCGCACGATGATGGAGCAAATAGTCGGCCATTGCCCCGAAACGGTCACGCTGCTTGATATGCAGTACAGGATGAACGAAGCTCTCATGGCCTTTCCCTCGCGATGGTTCTATGGCGGCCGGGTAAAGTCGGCCCCTGAGGTGCGCCACCGCAGTATCCTCGACTTCGACGTGCCGGCCACTTGGGTCGATACCAGCCTGCTTGAAGACGACAGCCAGGAAGAGTTTGTCGGCGAGGGCTACGGCAGGGTAAACAAAACCGAAGCTGAATTAACCTTGCAAGTGCTCCGTGATTATATCCGGCGCATCGGCCCGGACCGCATGATGGACGAACGCATCGATTTTGGCATCATTTCTCCCTATCGCGCCCAAGTACAATTCCTGCGCCGCCTTCTCCGCCACGACGAGGAACTCCGGCCTTTCCGACGGATGATGACAGTCAACACGGTCGACGGTTTCCAAGGACAGGAGCGCGATGTGGTGCTCATCAGCCTGGTCCGTGCGAACGACAAAGGACAGATCGGTTTTTTGAGTGACTTGCGCCGCATGAACGTGGCCATGACGAGGGCACGGATGAAGCTTATCATCCTTGGCCACGCCCCGACACTGTGCCGCCACGCGTTTTACAAGGCACTTTACGAATATGTAGGTTCGCTCTCAGGCAATGAGGATTCACTGGAAACTGCCAAACAATAGCTTACAAAGATAACTATCAAATCTCTCAATATCATGAAAAAGCATCATGCAATTTTATCTCTTTTCGTCGCTGCGGCAATGAGCGCTGGCCTGCCAGCCCATGCAGACCGTACCAGTGACGATTTTGCCAGGCGCAAGGCCGAGTTCGGCCAAACCGGCTATTTTGCCATATTCGACAGTACGCTGACAGCCGAAGAGCGTC
>HF989237.1:15243-19070 GCA_000431275.1 Prevotella sp. CAG:755
CACTCGAATTTCTTTACGCTTACATGCCTCTGCCCGATCTGACAGACCGCAGCGGAAGCTTCTATCGGCAGAACGTCGACGTTTCGCTCCGGGCCCGCAACGAGATGCCATGGGGAAAGTCTGTACCCGAACGCGAGTTCCGCCATTTCGTGTTGCCCGTCCGCGTGAACAATGAAGCCCTCGACAGCAGCCGCGTGGTATTCTACGACATGCTGAAAGACCGCGTCCGTCACCTTTCTATGCGCGACGCCGTTCTTGAAGTCAACCATTGGTGTCACGAACATGTGACCTACCGCCCGTCCGATTCCCGCACAAGCCCGCCCCTCGCCACAATGCGGACGTCGTTCGGACGATGCGGCGAGGAGTCCACATTCACGGTGGCAGCCTTGCGCGCTGTGGGCATCCCGGCCCGCCAAGTATACACCCCGCGCTGGGCCCATACCGACGACAATCATGCTTGGGTCGAAGCGTGGGTAGACGGCAAGTGGCATTTTCTCGGAGCCTGCGAGCCTGAACCCGTGCTCGACCTCGGATGGTTCAATGCGCCTGCCTCGCGTGGCATGCTGATGCACACCAACGTTTTCGGAAGCTATGATGGCCCCGAGGACGTAGTAAGCCGTACGCCGTGTTATACGGAAATCAATGTCACCAGCCACTACGCTCCGACCAGCACGGCGACCGTCCGCACGGTCGCTGCGGACGGAAATCCGGTCAGTGCGACAGTGCAGTTCAAGATATATAACTACGCGGAGTTCTACACTGTGGCCACAAAGCAGAGCGACGCCCATGGATATGCCAGCCTGACCGCCGGACGCGGCGACTTGCTCGCATGGGCCTCTGACGGCCAGCACTGGGGTTACGCAAAGTGCAGCGTAGGCCGTGGCGATACCATCACCGTACGCTTGGATAAGACGGCAGCTTATGCCGGTACGGAAGAAATCGACATCCACCCTCCCGTGCAAAGCGACAACATGCCTGTCGTGACGGAAGCACAAGCTGCGCGCAACCGTCAGTTACTGGCTTACGAAGACTCATTGCGCAACGATTATGTAGCGCGGACGTTCCTTTCGGCCGACGAGGCAGCCAATCTGTCGCGCAGTCTGCCGCCCGACATGGGGGCACTGCCGCGTTTGCTGACAGAGGCATGTGGCAATGTGGAAACATTGCGCCGCTTTATCGAAAAAGTGCCGGACGGAAAGCGGAGTCGTGCGATGGCATTGCTCAGCGTCATTTCAGAGAAAGACCGACGCGACATCACGACCGAAATCCTTGACGACAACTTTCTGCACACTCCCGAAGGATCCGGTCCGCTCTATGACAAATACGTGCTCAATCCCCGTGTGGCCCACGAACCGCTGACGCCCTATAAGGGTTATTTTGCCAAAGTCATCCCGCCTGCCGATCAAAGCCGCTACCGTCAGCAGCCTGCGCTGTGGGCCGCTTGGTGCCGACAGTCGGTGAAGGTGGACGACACTTGGAATCCGGATGGACTCTGCCAGTCGCCGCGCGCTGTGTGGGAAACGCGGTCGACCGATGCATTCTCGCGCGACCTTTTCTTCGTGGCTGCTGCCCGGGCAATGGGCATCCCTGCCCGTATTGACCCTGTGACGGGACGGACTGAGTATGGCGACGCCAACGGGAAGTGGCACGACGCTGGACTCGACCCTGACAACGCCACTGCCGGTGGGGACGACGGACGTCTGACGGCCAGCTTCACTCCGGCCGCGCATGTTGACGATCCAAAGTACTATACCCACTTCACGCTGTCGAAAATCGTTGACGGGATGCCCAGGCTGCTCAACTACGATGAGGGCGAAACGTGGTCACGACTCTTGAAGGACGGCACGAACATCGAAGCCGGACAGTATGTGATGACAACGGGCACGCGAATGGCCGACGGCAGCGTGCTGGCCCGCATGACGGTGTTCGGTGTGAAAGCTGGCAGCGAGACTGACGTGCCCCTCGTGCTGCGCGAAAGCCAGGACGGCGTGCAAGTGATCGGTTCGTTCAATTCAGAGAACCTCTACTATGACCTTGCGGAAAAGAAAGAGAAGTCCCTGCTTTCGACCACAGGACGCGGCTACTACGTAGTCGGACTCATTACGCCCAATCACGAACCCACGAACCACGCACTGCGCGACATTGCCGCTGTGGCCGACGATCTGAAAACCTGGGGGCGCACGCTCGTCCTGCTCTTTGCCGACGAGAACGAAGCATCGCGCTTCAAGGCGGCCGAGTTCAACCTGCCCGAAAACGTAGTATTCGGCATCGACAATTCGGGCAAAATCGCTCGCGAAATCGAAACAAACCTGAAACTGCCCAATGCTTCGCGGCCAGTGTTTATCATAGGTGACACTTTCAACCGCGTTGTCTTTGTATCTCAGGGGTATACCATAGGTTTGGGTGAGCAATTGATGAAGACGATTCATCAACTTTGAGCACACGGCTGGTTGCGTTCCCACCGTGTCACTCTCCTGCTCAATAGCGGCAGGTTCCCAGTTGTCGGGAGCCTGCCGCTTTTTTTGTCAGGTGGTCAGCGTAAAAGGGAAAACACACCGGCTGACGAGAATGACAGATCGGCTGACTGGAAAAACAGTCGCAGTGACAGGTAACGTTTGCCGCAGGAACGTAAAAACGACAAGGGTAAGGCAATAGTCCTGAGGTCTGCACATGAGCAATCAACACTTCACATAAATATCGTGAAGTAATTCATAAATAGCTAGATAGCATATATAAATAATTTGCCCCTACTCCTGAATACAGGGTAGGGGCTGTAAAGAAGCGGATGCACGCCGCGAGGACGACATGAGGGACTGGACGGCCGTCGGGCAGTGGTGTCAGCGGACGTAAACTTTCCGCTCGTTGAACAAATAGAGCCCACGTGGCAAACGGCGGAGTGCCTCTTCTGGCGCAATGTGACGGAAGAGTGTCCGCCCGTTAAGTGTGCGGACGCAAACGTCGGCTTCGGTCGTCACGGGACTGTCGATAGCCGTCACAAAGTCCTGCATGTCCTTGCTGGCCTGCTCCAAGGAATCAATCGCGTCCTGATAGGTCTCGGGGCTGTCGTAAGGCGCATCTGCAACGGCCTGCGCTGCATCCAAGGCACGGCGGTAAGCCACGCCTTGCGGCGATGTTTGCTGGTCGGGCGTCAGGCCCAGCCATTCGGCCACGTAGGTGTCGAGCGCGGTTTGGAGCATACGTTCGAGCGCGGCGGCGGCTTGAAGATCATTCTCAACGCCATTCATGACGCTGGCCATTGAGGCAATGCCATTGCCTGCCCCATAGATCTCTTCTTCATATTCGCCAATTAACCGCGCCAGCCGCGCATCATAGTCCTGCCGGGCTTTTTCGATTTGTTGCTGCACCATTGCGATGCCGGCCTCGTCGGGTGGAGTTTGTGCCCTGTATTCTTTCAATTTATTTTGCAGGTCTTGGAGGAGCACCACCTGTTCCTCGTAGGCGGTTTGCGCACTTTTCCGATAAAGGTCCGCAGCCTGGCTGCGTCGCTGCGCAGCGTCTTTGAGCGTGTTCGCTGCTGACTGAATGATGCTCTCCACTTCGAGCCGCACCTTCGGTGCATCGTTCATTCTTTGAGCCATAGCGTTGTAACGATGGATACACATGTTAAGCTCGTTCGTTTGCTCGTTGTAAACCGTATCGGCTTTGGTCTCGCCCGGGAGCAATTCGGCTTGGGCGGGCGCCGTCCCTGCCAAGGCGCAGCACACAACTACGAAAACACGGAACAGGCGTTGCCGGATGATGGGTAATGAATGTAAGTCCATAAGCTGTTATAATAGCTGAATTCAACTTGCAAATGCAACAGAATT
>HF989238.1 GCA_000431275.1 Prevotella sp. CAG:755
AGTTCCGCGCCATCGTCGAGGAGAGCCGCTTCCGCACCCTCTTCCCCGTCATCGGGCTCGACCGGGTCAAGACCATGCCCAAGGGCTTCCCCCGCGATTTCCCTTGGCCCGACTACATCCGCTGCAAGGACTACTGCGTGGGCCATGCCGTCAGTGACGCTTTCTTCGACGATCCCGCCTGGATGGACAGGGCGGTCGACGAGTTCCGCGTGATGAAGCCCTTCCTCGACTTTGTCAACGACACCATCGACGACTACCTCTGACCCTGCCGCCGCGACGGCTGGCCGGGAATCCTGCCGCAGCGACACGGCGGACGGGACGGCTGGCCGTTCCAACCCTCAACGCTACCTGAAAAATGAAAAGAATCTTCCTCCCCTTCGCCGCCCTCTGCCTCACGGCCTGCAACCCCGGGCGGATAGCCGACAAGGCCATCGAACAGGCCAAGAATGCCATCGACACCACAGAGTTTGTCCACCGTCAGTTCGCCCCGGCGGCCTTCCATACCCTTGCGTTCAACGGTTTCGGCGAACTCCGCTACAAGCAGGGCCAGGACAGCACCGTGCGCGTCGACGTGGCCGCCCATCCCGACTACATCGACAGCATATCGGCCCAGACGGCCGACAGCGTGCTCACCATCGCCCTGAACCACAGCACGTCGCACGATGAAGCGGGCGAAAGCAGCCAGAAGCTCTACGTCTTCGTCACTGTCACCGCGCCCGCGCCGCGTGCCTTCGAGCTCGACGGGGCGGGGCTCCTCAACCTCGGCACCCTCGTGAGCCGACAGCCCATGACGCTGTCCGTCGACGGCGCCGGACTCATCGAGGCCAGCCAGATAGAGGCGGCGGGCCTCGCGGTCGAACTCGACGGGACAGGCGACATCTCGCTGCCCGCTGTGGCCGCCGACACGCTGAGCGCCACCATAGACGGCGCCGGCAACATCACGCTCGGCGGCATGGCCCGTACGGCCACCCTCATCGTCAACGGCCTGGGCCACATCGACGCCGGCCGCCTCAACGTGAGCGGACAGACCCGCCAGCACGTCGAGGGCCTGGGCCACATCAGCGTCAAGGAGTGAGGCACGCGCGGCCGCTGACCCTATCCCCCTATCCGACAATCACACATCACCAACCACAATGAAAAAACAACTCTTCACCATGCTCATGGCCGCAAGCTCGCTGGCGCCCGCCGTGGCCGATGACTTCAAGTACACCGACGAGCAGTTTGCCGACATCCAGATGCTCCGCTACAAGGTGGCGGGTTTCGACCAGCTCAGCCTCCGGCAGAAAACCCTCGTCTACTACCTCTCGGAGGCCGCCCTCCAAGGCCGCGACATCCTCTTCGACCAGAACGGGCGCTACAACCTGCGTATCCGTCGCCTGCTCGAAGCCGTCTACACAGACTACAAAGGCGATCGGGACAGCGACTTCTACCGCGCGCTCACCGTCTACCTGAAACGCGTCTGGTTCAGCAACGGCATCCATCACCATTACGGTTCCGAGAAGTTCGTCCCCGGTTTCACCGAGGCCGACCTGCGCGCCGCCGTCCGCCAGCTCGACCCGGCGCGGCTCCGCCTGCCCGAGGGACAGACGGTCGAGGCTTTCTGCGACGAGCTCTTCCCCGTCATCTTCGACCCAGCGGTCATGCCGATGCGCGTCAACCAGCGCGCCGGCGACGACCTCGTCCTCACCTCAGCCGGCAACTACTACGGTCCCGGCGTGACGCAAGAAGAGGCCGAGGCTTTCTACACCGCCAAGAAGGACCTCAGCGACCCGCGTCCCGTCATGATGGGGCTCAACAGCCGCCTCGTCAAGCAGGACGGCCGCCTCGTCGAGCGCGTGTGGCGCTCCGGAGGCCTCTACGGACAGGCCATCGACCGCATCATTGCCTGCCTCGAAAAGGCGCGCCCCTTTGCCGACACACCCGAGCAGGCAGAGGTGATCGACAAGCTCATCGAATACTACCGCACAGGCGACCTGCACACCTTTGACGACTACTGCATCCTCTGGCTTAACGACACGAAGGGCACCGTGGACTTCGTCAACGGCTTCACCGAGACCTACGGCGACCCGCTCGGCATGAAAGCCAGCTGGGAGTCTATCGTGAACTTCAAGGACCACGAGGCCACGCTCCGCACCGAGAAACTGAGCGCCAACGCGCAGTGGTTCGAGGACCATTCGCCCGTCGACGCGCGCTTCAAGAAGGAGGAGTGTCGCGGCATCTCGGCCAAGGTCATCACGGCTGCCATACTCGGCGGCGACCTCTACCCCTCGACGGCCATCGGCATCAACCTGCCGAACTCCGACTGGGTCCGCCGTGAACACGGGTCGAAGAGCGTGACCATCGGCAACCTCACCGCAGCCTACAACCACGCCGCCCACGGCAGCGGCATGGACGCCGAGTTCGTCATCGACGACGCCACGCGCCAGCTCATCGCCAAGTATGGCGACGCCTGCGACGAGCTGCACACCGACCTGCACGAATGTCTCGGTCACGGCAGCGGCAAGCTCCTGCCCGGCACCGACCCCGACTCGCTCCGTGCCTATGGCGCCACCATCGAAGAGGCCCGCGCCGACCTCTTCGGCCTCTACTACGTGGCAGACCCGAAACTCGTCGAACTGGGACTGACCCCGAACATGGAGGCTTATAAGTCGCAATACTACACGTACATGCTCAACGGACTGATGACGCAGCTCGTGCGCATCAAACCCGGCCTCAGCATCGAGGAAGCCCACATGCGCAACCGCGCCCTCATCGCCCGCTGGGCCTATGAGCACGGCCGCAAGGACAACGTGGTCGAACTGGTGAAACGGGACGGCAAGACCTACGTCCGGATCAACGACTATGCCGCCCTGCGCGGCCTCTTCGGGCAGCTCCTGGCCGAGGTGCAGCGCATCAAGAGCGAGGGCGACTTCGCTGCGGCACGTGACCTCGTCGAGAACTACGGCGTCAAGGTCGACCCCGAGCTCCACAAGGAAATCCTGGCCCGCTACGAGCAGCTCCACCTCTCGCCCTACAAGGGCTTCATCAACCCGGTCTACACGCCGGTGCGCGACGCCGAGGGGAACATCACCGACGTGAAAATCAGCTACGACGAGGCCTACGACCATCAGATGCTCCGTTACAGCCGCGACTACAACACCCTGCCCGACATCAACGACTGAGCCATGGACACAGCCGAACAGCTGAAAGAACTGCGCCGCGAGCTACGCTCGATGATGAGCGGGCCCGTGAGTGCGTCGATGCGCGAGAAGGGACTGGCCTACAAACTCAACTTCGGTGTCGACGCCGTGCGCCTGCGCGGGTTGGCCGCCAGCCTGCCGCACACCCGCGAGCTGGCAGCCGCATTGTGGAAGGAGGATGTGCGCGAGATGCGCCTGCTCGCTCCCATGGTGCAGCCCGTGGAGAGCTTTCCGCCCGAACTGGCTGACCTCTGGGTGGAGCAGATACGCTATCCCGAAGAGGCGGAGTATGCCACGATGCACCTCTTCGCCCGCCTGCCCTATGCCTCGCAGAAGGCCTTTGAGTGGATGGCTCATGCCGGCGCCATGTTCCGCCTGTGCGGCTTCCTGCTCATGGCCCGCCTGATGATGCAGGGCGCACTCCCCGGCGAGCGCGACACTGACGAAATCCTCGACCAGGCAGCCGCCGCCCTCCACGACGAGAGCGCTCCCGTCCGGCGAGCCGCCGCCAAGTGCCTCGTCAAGCTCGAAGACGCCCTGCCCGCCACCGCCGACCGCGTCGAGGCCCTCCTCGGCGAGCAGGCCGGCTGACGGCCTTTCTTGCTCGCCGACTATAATTTAATGGGTAGCCGGCTGCCTTTCAAGGCTTGTCCGGTCGCCTGTCCCCCCCTCACCGCCGCATCCCGTTCCCGTCTTGCGGGGCGCGGGTGCGGCGGTTTTTCGTTCAACCCTTTAATCCTTAAAAGCAATGACAACACGCACGAAATCCATCCTCACGTTCCTCGGCGGCCTCGTCACCGGCGTGGTGCTGACGTTCGTTTTCTTGATCTTTTTGGGACTTGCGCAGGCATATTCCGGGTCAACGAACAAAGACCTGACACTCTTCGACGGACCTGGCCAAGAGCTGCTGGCAACCGAGTTCAAAGTGTTCCAAGTGCTCCCCGACGGGGCTGCGCTGGCCAACATTGCTGACGGTGAAAATAGGTGGACAACCGTCCTGTTCCTGCCCGACGAGGGCGTGGCCTATTATGACGACCAGCGCATCCGCGTGCCGACCGGAAAACGCGCGGTGCAGATTGGCACGTACCGTTACGTGACGAGTCGTGAGTTTGTAAAGACCGTCCCCGTCGTCGAAATCGTCGACCGTTGACAGCCACGGCCTGCCGCAATATCGCGGACGAGCCCCCCGTGCCGTAGGGGCGACACTTGTGTCGCCCGGATGACCGCCGCAATTCCGCGGACGAACACCCCGCAACGTAGGGTGACACTTGTGTCGCCCGGATGACAGCCGCAATGCCGCATTCAGCCCGTGCACCCGCGCGGTTGGTTTGTCGCAATATCGCGGACGAGCGCCCCCTACGCTGTGGGGCGCTCGTCGTGTTTTTAGCCCATTGTCTTTTTTTATCGCCCGGTGCCGTCGATGAGGACGAAAGCGGCCCAATAGCGCGGGTCGGCGTAGGGGTGGAGCGTCACAGGGCGCGTCTTTTTCGGCCATACCCAGCGGCCGAGGCGGCGCACCTGCGGGCATTGTCGCGCATCGGCCGCCGCAATGCCGCATTCGCCCCGTGCGCCGCCCGGATGGCCTGCTGCAATATCGCGGACGAGCATCCCGCAGCGTAGGGGCGACACTTGTGTCGCCCGGATGACAGCCGCAATGC
>HF989239.1:0-3209 GCA_000431275.1 Prevotella sp. CAG:755
GACGAAATAATTGCACTTCTATCTTGAAAGTTCAGAATAAATGCCAGGCAGCCGACTTGTGATTTCAAGTCGGCTGCCAGGAAATTCTGGAGCAGTGACAGAAACGACGGGACGGCTGACAAGACTTCCTGCCGCGACGGGAAAAGTCTATCTCTCATGTGCTACGGACTTTATCGCTATGCATGAAGTTTTTCAAAGCCTGCCCACCGTTTTTTACAGTCAAAAAACGTACCTTTGCCGCTCACGGACGCAAACTGCGGCCGCCGACGGCGGTGCGCAAAGCCTCACCCGTCATCATGAAACGACTGCCCATAATGCTCATTGCGCTATTGTTCTGCGCCCTTCCGGCACTGGCACAGCTCGATTCGGTCGGCCTCACGCCGAGCGCCGTCACTCTCATGACCGACACGGCGCCAGCTGCCGCCGACTCGCTGGGCTATACCACACCTCCCGCGACCCAAATCCACCAAGTAGGATTCGATTTCGACATTCCGGCTGCCGACCATTTGTTCAGCCTCGTGGGCACAGGTCTCTTGGGCTTCCTCGTGCTACCCCTGCTGGTAGTCGTGGCCGGTATCGTCCTCATCGTACGCGCCTTGCGCCGACCGCGCACACCGCGTCACCTACCAGCGGGCAGCGTCCGCACGTGGGGCCACGCGCAGCAGAACAGCGCCATCCGCACAGGTGCCCTCGGCGTGGGCCTCGCCCTGATGGGCCTTGTGATGGGTTGGCCGCTCGTGACCGGGACGGGCCTGCTCGTGGCCTGTATCGGCGTCGGAAACTTCTGGGCGGCCCGACGCGACATAAACTACTACACCTCACTTCAAGAAAAGAACGATCCGACATCATGCGACAGTACCAAGACCTGCTCCGGCTCATCCTCGACGAAGGAGTGACCAAAGGCGACCGCACGGGGACAGGCACGAAGAGCATTTTCGGCCACCAGATGCGCTTCAACCTGACCAACGGCTTTCCCCTGCTCACCACGAAGAAACTCCACCTGCGCTCCATCATCTACGAGCTGCTTTGGTTCCTAAGCGGCGACACCAACGTGCACTACTTGCAGGAACACGGTGTGCGCATCTGGAACGAGTGGGCCGACCCAGACGGCGAACTCGGACACATCTACGGCTATCAGTGGCGCTCGTGGCCTGACTACAACGGCGGCCACATCGACCAGATCAGCGAAGTGGTGCGTCAGATCAAGGAGTCGCCCGACTCGCGCCGCCTCTTGGTGAGCGCTTGGAATGTGGCTGACCTCGGGCGGATGAACCTTCCCCCGTGTCACATCCTGTTCCAGTTCTACGTGGCCGAAGGACGGCTCTCGCTCCAACTCTACCAGCGTTCGGCCGACACGTTTCTCGGCATGCCGTTCAACATAGCCAGTTATGCACTCCTGCTGCTCATGACAGCACAGGTCACCGGCCTGACAGCCGGCGACTTCATCTACACCACGGGCGACACTCACCTCTATCTGAACCATCTGGAACAAGCCCGCCTGCAACTGACGCGCACCCCGCGCACCCTGCCGCACATGCGCCTAAATCCGGAAGTCAAGAGCCTGTTCGACTTCCGCTTCGAGGATTTCGAGCTTGAAGGCTACGATCCTTGGCCGCACATCGCCGCTACCGTTTCCGTCTGACCTGCAAAACCACAGCACAGCCATGAGCATCACCCTCATTGCGGCCCTCGCCCGAGACCGCGCCATTGGATACAAAAACGGCCTGCTCTATCACCTGCCTGCCGACCTGCGCCGTTTCAAGGCACTCACCACAGGCCACACCGTCGTCATGGGACGCCGGACGTTCGAATCGCTGCCCAAGGGAGCCCTTCCCAACCGCCGCAACATCGTACTGAGCCGTCGAGCCGGAGCATCCTTCCCCGGTGCCGAGACGTTCGCATCGCTACGCGACGCCCTTGCTGCCTGCCAACCCGGCGAACAGGTATTCGTCATCGGCGGCGCCTCTGTCTACGAAGAGGCCCTGCCGCTGGCCGACCGCCTCTGCCTGACTCACATCAGCGCCCGTCCTGCCCGCGCCGACGTCTACTTTCCCCGGATCAACGGCCGTCAATGGCGTGTAGTGCTCCGCGAGAAACACGCTGCCGACTCGAAAAACCGCCAACGTTACCAGTTCGTCGACTACATACGACGGCACTGAGAACAAAGCTGTCAGAACGGTTTGTTACTTTTCCTGAAACGTCGCCCGGTGCGACGTTTTTTTCGTACCTTTGCGACCACTACACTGAAACAAGCCATCATGAAGACCAAGATAAGACTGTTCGCCCTCCTGGCCCTGCTCGGCACGCTCGAAACTGTCGCCCAACCACTTATCGGCCTGCAAACCCGCCGCCACGAACTGGGCAGCATTCTCTGGAAGCAACCCGCCGAAGCAACCTTTGAACTCGAAAACCGCGGCACGACACCCCTCGTCATCACCGAAGTCCACCCCGACTGCGGCTGCACGGCTGTGCGTTGGACCACAGACAGCATCCGTCCCGGCACCAAGGGATTCGTCACTGTCACGTATGACGCGGAAATGCTCGGCTATTTTGAAAAACAAGTGGCCGTCACTACAAACGCCGACACCGAGCCGCTCTATCTGACCATATCCGGAGAAGTCGTCCGCGAGAAGGTCGATTATTCCAACCGCTTCCCCCATCACACTGGCGACATCTACTACGATTGCGGCGAAGTGGCTTTCGACGACGTCCACAGCGGCGACATGCCGCAAGCCACCATCACACTGCTCAATGGCAGCGGCCGCACCTACGAACCGACGCTCATGCACCTGCCGCCCTACCTCACGATGGAAGCTGTGCCCGCACGAATCCGCAGCGGCCACACGGGAAAAGTCATCCTCACCCTCGACAGCCGCAAACTGCACGGCATGGGCCTCACGCAGACCAGCATATACCTCAGCCGCTACCCGGGCGACCGCGTGAGTGAGGAGAACGAAATCCCGGTCTCGACACTTCTTCTCCCGCCTGCCGCAAGCCTGACTCCCGAACAACTGGCCAAAGCTCCCGTATGTACCTTCGACCAGACAAAACTCGACATGGGAAACTTCGATGGCAAGAAACGGCTCAAAGGCGAGTTTATCCTAACCAACACAGGACGGAGCAAGCTCACCGTGAAATCGTTACAGGTCTATCATCCCTGCCTCAACGTATCATTGGCTAAGACCGAGTTGGAACCGGGAGAGAGCACA
>HF989239.1:3224-6184 GCA_000431275.1 Prevotella sp. CAG:755
TTGGAACCGGGAGAGAGCCCACGACTCCGCGTCACTGTGGTGGCAAAATACCTCCACCGCTCGAAATCGCGCCTCCGCATCCTGCTCATCACCAACGACCCGGTCAATCCGAAAGCTATACTTGAAGTAAAAACCGCAAAATAGGAGAAAAAATTGCCCAAAGCTTTTGTATCTCCGAAAATAGTCGTACTTTTGCACCGCACTTCGGAAAGTAGCGCAGTTGGTAGCGCACTACGTTCGGGACGTAGGGGTCGGGCGTTCGAGTCGCCTCTTTCCGACTGTAAAACAAGGCGTCAGTCCATTAGAACTGACGCCTTGTTTTTTATCCCCTACCGACCCAAGTGCCGAACACCCCGCCCGAACCGACAGCCTCCGTGACAGGAAACACATAGCGACTGACAGGAAAGGCCAGCATAGCGGAAAAACAATCCGAAGGCAACATTCTATCTTCCCGTACTGGCAGTTGCCGTGCCGGCCGCAACACTTTTTTCGCCCCATCGGCATGAAAAAACTCCACCCGGCCGACGCGTTTAATCAGTTTTACTTATTTTTGCAACAATAAGGGAAGCTCTGCGACCTGTTGCGGTGCCGGGTGCCCGCATAACAGGCAGACAGCCGCCCGTCCCACTCACACTAAAAACACACGACATGAAGTTCATTTCCTGGAACGTCAACGGACTGCGCGCCTGCTGCGACAAAGGGTTCCGCGACAGCTTTGCCCGGCTCGACGCCGACTTCTTTTGCCTGCAAGAAACCAAGATGCAGGCCGGACAGTTAGACTTGCAGTTTGAGGGCTACCACGACTTTTGGAACTACGCCGACAAGAAAGGCTATTCAGGCACCGCCATCTACACCCGTTACGAACCGCTCGCCGTAACATACGGACTCGGTATCGACGCGCACGACCACGAAGGCCGCGTCATTACGTTGGAAATGGACAAGTTCTTCCTTGTGACAGCCTACGTACCCAACTCGCAAGACGGATTGCGCCGCCTCGACTACCGCATGACATGGGAAGACGATTTCCGCACCTACCTGAAAGAGCTCGACGGCCGCAAGCCCGTCGTGGTCTGTGGCGACCTTAACGTGGCGCATCGCGAAATCGACTTGAAGAACCCCAAGACAAACCGCCGCAACGCCGGCTTCACCGACGAGGAACGTGCAAAGTTCCAAAAGCTCATCGACGCCGGTTTCACCGACACCTTCCGTCACTTCTACCCCGACACCGAAGGCGCCTACTCTTGGTGGTCCTACCGCTTTCGCGCCCGCGAAAAGAACGCAGGCTGGCGTATAGACTACTTCCTCATCTCCGACCGCCTCGTGCCCCAACTCGAAAATGCGGCAATACATTCCGAAATCTTTGGCTCCGACCACTGTCCCGTCGAAGTCGACATCCAATTCTCCTAACCCTGCAACTATAATTTCAAACCGATATGAAAAGCTTTTTCAAGTACGTCCTGGCCACAGTGGTCGGACTGCTCATCACCGGTGCCATTCTTTTCCTTATGGGCATCATTACACTCGGGTCAATTGTCGCTGCCAGCGACACTACGCCCGCATTGAAAGAACACTCCGTCCTGCACATCAACCTGTCTGGCAGCATCGCTGAACGGACTACTGACAATCCGCTCAGCACGCTCTTAGGCAGCGAGATAGAGACGACCGGACTCGAAGACCTGCTCACAGCCATCAAAGTGGCTGCCACGAACGACAAGATTGATGGCATATACATAGAGGGAGGAACCGTCGCCGCTGATCCCGCCTCGCTCGAAGCACTGCGCGGCGCCCTCGCCGACTTCAAAAAAAGCAAGAAGTTCGTCATTGCCTACGGCGACGACTATTCGCAAGGCGCCTACTACGTGGCGAGCGTTGCCGACAAAGTCTTGCTTAACCCGGGCGGCATGCTCGACTGGCATGGCTACGCCTCGGCGCCCATCTTCTACAAAGATTTGCTCGACAAAGTCGGCGTGAAGATGCAGGTCTTCCGCGTGGGCACCTATAAGAGCTATGTGGAACCCTACACCAGCACTGAGATGAGCGAGGCCAACCGCCAACAAATCTCGTCATACCTCCACAGCATTTGGGCAAACATCTGTAAGGCCGTATCGGCTTCACGCAAAATCAGCACGGACAGTCTCAATGCCTATGCAGACCGCTACATCGTCATGGCCGACGCCTCCGATTACGTCCGTATGGGCCTTGTCGACACGCTCAGTTATGTCGACGGTCTGCGCGACCAGCTACGCAAACTCACCGGAGCCAAGTCCGTCAGCCTCGCCAAGCCGAAAGACGTGGCCAAACTTGCAAAGAAGACAGACGCCGACGACGGTGAAATCGCCGTATACTACGCCTACGGCAGCATCGTCGGCTCGGAAATTCAAGGACTGGGCAGCGAAGAAGCCATCGTCGGCCCCGACGTGGTGGAAGACCTCGACAAACTGGCCAATGACGACAACGTGAAAGCTGTCGTGCTGCGCATCAACTCAGGCGGCGGCAGTGCTTATGCCTCGGAGCAGATGTGGCGCGCCATCCAACTGCTGAAAGCCAAAAAACCCGTAGTCGTCTCAATGGGCGGCATGGCCGCATCAGGCGGCTATTACATGTCGTGCGGCGCCGACTGCATCTATGCCGAGCCGACGACACTCACGGGTTCCATCGGCATATTCGCGATGATTCCGGACGCCTCCGGACTGCTCACCGAGAAGCTCGGCCTCCACTTCGACGTCGTCAAGACAAACGAAGCCTCCGACTTCGGCGTCGTCGGCCGTCCCTTCAATGCCAGCGAGAGCGCCGCGATGCAGAGCTACGTTGACCGCGGTTACGCCCTTTTCCTCAAACGTGTGGCCGACGGTCGCCGCATGACGCCGCAGCAAGTCGACAAAATTGCCCAAGGTCGTGTGTGGACCGGCGAGCAGGCCCTAAAAATCAAACTCGTCGACCGTCTCGGCTCGCTCGACGAC
>HF989239.1:6203-8607 GCA_000431275.1 Prevotella sp. CAG:755
GCTCGCTCGACGACGCCGTGGCCGAAGCCGCCCGCCGTGCCAAGGCAAAGGACTACGCCGTCACCGCCTACCCAGCCCCCGCGTCGTGGCTCGACGACTTTATTTCCAATCAAGGCAGCTCCTACTTCGAACAGGAAGTGCGCTCTGCATTGGGCAGCTACTACCACCCCCTCATGTTCGTCAAGAGCCTGAAAGGCACCGACTGTATACAGGCCCGTATACCTTTCGAACCTAACCTGCACTGATCCATGGCGCAGACGCCCCCACGCCCGAAAGTAAATCACTGGTTGCGCCCCCTCTCCTGGCTCTACGGACTGGGAGTGGGGCTGCGCAACGGCATGTTCGACGCCGGCCTGCTCCGCGAGACGACGTTCGACGTGCCTCTCATTTGCGTGGGAAATCTCACCGTCGGTGGCACAGGCAAGACACCGCATGCCGAATACATCGTCCGCCTTCTCCTGCAAGGCGGGCACGACGTGGCCCTGCTCAGCCGGGGATATAAGCGGAAGACGCAGGGCTGGCAAATGGCTGACGGGCAATCGACAGCCGACGACATCGGCGACGAACCCTTCCAGATACACCGCAAATATCCTCAGGTAAGGGTAGCCGTCGACGCTGACCGCCGCCACGGCATCGCCATGCTGCTCCGACAGGCTCCGTCTCCCGAGTGCATCGTGCTCGACGACGCTTTCCAGCACCGCTACGTCAAGGCCGGGCTCAACATCCTCCTGACCGACTTCAACCGCCTCTATGCCGACGATGCCCTCCTGCCCGCCGGACGACTCCGCGAGCCGGCCCGAGGAAGGCGGCGCGCACAAGTGGTGATTGTGACAAAGTGCCCGCCCGACCTCTCACTCAACGACTGCCGCCTCATCCGCCGCAAACTGCACCTCGTAGCCGATCAGAATGCCTTTTTCACCTCGATGACTTATGGCACACCCTATGCGCTCTTTCCTGACGCCGTGACCGGAGATGCGGAACGGCTGACAGGAAGTCCTGTCGCAGTGACAGAAAAGACAGAAACGCCGACCGGATGGGGGACAACGCCTCCCGACGGCCTGCTTGTCGTCTCGGGCATTGCACGGCCGGAACCGTTCATCCGCCACGCCCGGATGATTTGTCCCACAGCCTCGACGCTAGCCTACCCAGACCACCACGCGTTCCGCCCCACCGACCTCGTCCACATAGACCGTGCCTTCGCAGCCCTTACCGGCCCCCGACGCCGCATCCTCACCACGGAGAAAGACGCGGCCCGCCTGCTCCACGCTCCGGGTCTGACGCCAGCAGTGCGTGCAGCCCTCTTCGTGCAGCCCATCGACATCCGCTTTCTCCACGATGAAGCATCCATGTTTAACGACATTATATTCCGATATGTTAGAGACTATCAAAGAAACCGCTGAATGGCTACGCGCGCACACAGAGTTGCGGCCGCACATCGCCATCATCCTTGGCACAGGCCTCGGCCACCTGGCCTCGGAAATCGACATCGTCGACGCTTTTCCCTACGCCGACGTCCCCCACTTCCCCGTCTCAACCGTCGAAGGCCATCAAGGACGCCTGCTATTCGGACGCCTCGGCGGCCAGCCCGTCATGGCGCTCGACGGCCGCTTCCACTACTATGAAGGTTACGCCATGACCGAGGTGACGTTCCCCGTCCGCGTCATGCACGAGCTGGGCGTCGACACGCTCTTCGTCAGCAACGCTGCAGGCGGCATGAACCCTGACTTCGAAATCGGCGACCTCATGCTGATCACCGACCATATCAACCACATGCCCGACCACCCTCTCCGGGGCAAGAACCTGCCCACAGGGCCACGCTTCCCCGACATGAGCGAAGCTTACGACCGTCAGTTGCTCGCCATGGCCCGCGACATCGCCGCCGAAAAGGGCATCCGCGTCCGTGAGGGTGTCTATCTCGGCACCTCGGGACCGACCTTTGAGACCCCGGCAGAATACCGCATGTTCCGCATACTCGGCGCGGACGCCGTGGGAATGAGCACGGTGCCCGAAGTCATCGTGGCACGTCACTCAGGTATCCGTGTCTTCGGCGTGAGCGTCATCACGGACCTCGGCGTAGAAGGGAAAATCGTCGAAGTAAGCCATGAAGAGGTACAGCGCGCCGCCAACGCCGTGCAGCCCCTTATGGCTGACATCTTCCGCACCATGATCGCCCGACTCGAAGCGTAAGCCCTAACGCCCAACGCAGCGACTGCTTTTTGCAGCCGGCTGACAAGTTCCACGAAGACAGACTACGGTTTTCGACGAAAACTGCCAACGGGCAAAAAGCCGGCACCGGGCTTTCCATTAAGCTATTTTAAGCGAGAAAACGCACTTCTTCGGCGTTTTCTCGCTTACTTTGTCATTCAAAATACTTGAGTTCAACTTATAAATGCAACTTTTTGGG
>HF989240.1 GCA_000431275.1 Prevotella sp. CAG:755
GAATTCTGTTGCATTTGCAAGTTGAATTCAGCATACCCTTACTGTGATGAAAAGTAGACTGTGGACCACTTTGGCCGGTGCACTTGTGGCGACACTCGCCCCGGCTCAAAGTTTCGACAAACTGTGGAAGAACTATGATACAGCCATCGAGGCCGACCGTCCCCGGACGGCCCTCTCCGTCGCCGAGACCATCGCCCGCAAGGCGCTCGACAAGGGCGATGATGGCCAGCTCGTCAAAGCGCTCTTTGCCGAACGGTCGCTTTGGGGCAGCCTCTCGCCCGACAGCATGACGGCCGCCACAGCCCGCCTTGAACGCCGCGCCGACGCCGAGGAGCGCAAACCACTGCGGGCGGTGATTCACTCGCTCCTGGCAGAAATCTACGCTGGTCAGCGATGGGAAGACACTGCAAACGTCAGCCGGGCTGCCTCCTTCTACCGGTCGTCCGTCAGCGACTTTGCCGCACTAGCCGCGACGAAAGCCGAAACTTACGTCCCAGCCGTGGTCACGGGAAAAGACAGTCACTATTTCCGTGGCGACCTGCTCAGCCTCATCGGTCGCCGGGCCACCGAGGGGCTGTTCAGTCTGGGATGCAAAGCCGAAAGCAGGGCACTCTCCGCCCGCCTCATCCGCCACTACGCCGACGCCGGACAGCGCGAAGCCGCCCTGCTGCTGACGCTCGACTCCCTTAACCGCGACCCCGGCGACGACAGACACCTGCCCCTTGCGCAACGCAAGGTGTTCGCCGCACTCTCCGCCCTTGCCGAACGTTTCGCCGACCTGCCGCTGAACGTCGAAACCTACATCGCGCTCATCCAACAAAGCGGACGGGACGAGGCGGACGACTCCCTTTCGCTCGTCCTCGCCCGCCGGGGGCTCGCCTTGTATGGAAAGGAGAAACGGGCCGACCTGCTGCGCAACACAATCACCACGATTGAAAACCCCACGGTATCGATCGACTTCCCAGTCACGACAGCCAGCATCCCCGATGCCGGCGGCCGCTACGCTTATCCCGGACAACCGTTCCGAGCCGCCGTGCGGCACAAAAACGTCTCACACCTGCGCCTCGTGTTCCACCGCATCCAGATGCCACTCCCGGCATTTCAAAACTCACAGGACGACCTTGAAAAACTCACACGGGGGTTTTCTCCCGCACTCACCTACGACTTCCGACCGAAGCCTGCCCCGTCTTGGCACACGTGCACCGACACCGTCAGCCTCAGCTTGGCCCAACCCGGTCTTTACGTCGTAACCGTGATGGTCAACGGCGAAGCAGTCAGCCGTGACTGGCTTACCGTGAGCCGCTACAAGCTCTTGCAGCTTCACGCCGCCGGGCCTGATTTACGCTTCGCCGCCGTCGACGTCCGTACCGGAGCTCCCGCCGCAGGCCTTACCTTGCGCCGCATGAATGACGCCCAACCTGCGCAACTCATCGACAGCATCACGACCGACGCCGACGGCATAGGCACGCTCCGCCAGCTGCGCCAGTCGTCCACGGTCTACCTCTCGACCCCCGCAGGCGACTGGGCGTGGATGCCTGTCGGCAGCGAACGTTTTTCATTCCGCACTCCAAGAAAAAACCGGCAGACATTCGTCTATACGGACCGCGCTGTCTATCGTCCCGGACAAGACGTCCGCCTCAGTCTTATCAGCTACGAGCAACTGGGCGACAGTGCCCGCACGGTCGAAAGCGACACTGTCTGCATCCGCTTGGCCGACACCAACGGCCGCACGGTGGCCGCGGACACCCTGACGACCGACGCGTCCGGCATGGCCGCCTGCACGCTACGCCTGCCGTCCTCATGCCTGCCCGGCACATTCCGTCTCGTGGCCGGGACGGCCAGCCGGGGCATCCGTGTGGAGGAATACAAACGTCCGACGTTCACGGCCAGCCTCACGGTGCCTGCCACGGACTACGCTCCCGGCGACAGCGTGACGCTCACGGGCTCAGTGCGAACCTACACCGACGTGCCCGTTGCGGACGCCACAGTGCGCTACACCATCGACATAGTGCCCAACATCTGGTACCGCCTGCCCGTCTATTCCAGCATCCCGGAGAGCAAGACCCTCACGGGCACGACCACGACCGACGCCGAGGGGCACTACACCATCGGTCTGCTTGCCACCCTGCCCGAGACTGACAGTCCCACCATACAGCGCGGCCACCGCTACGTAGTCCGTGCCACAGTCACCGCCCCTAACGGCGAGAGCGCCGAAGCCAGCACTACGCTTGTCGTGAACCAGTGGCCGTCCACCCTGTCGGCCGTCTGGCCCTCGACGATGTACAGCGCGCGCCTCCCTCAACTGACATTCAATCAATACAACTCCAACCGCCAAAACCTGACAGCCCGCGGCGAATACGCCGTACTGCGAGGAAATGAAGAAGTGGCACGCGACACGTTCACGACAGGCAGCCCGTTCTGCCCGACGGCCTTAGCCACGCTCCCGGCTGGTACATACCGCATCATAAGCCGCATAATCGGCGCGACGAGCCCCGTACTGGCCGACACGACAACCGTTATCCTCTTCACGGACAATGCCACACGGATGCCGGCCGGTACGCCACAGACCTGCCATGCCGTCCTGAACGAGCGGGGCGACAGCGCCGTGCTTTTCCTCAGCCTGCCCGACACGGCCTATGTATACGCAAGTGTGGTCAGCACCACCGGAGAAACCGAACACCGCCTGCTCCGACCGAAGGGAAACGTGCTCCGCCTCGACTACGCCTACCGCCCGGCCTACGGCGACGGCGCCACGATCGCCTTGGCCTACGTCAGCCAAGGTCGTCTGCACACCCACACCTGCCAGCTCCGCCGTCCCGAACCGCAAAAACGGCTGCAGCTCACTTGGCAGTCTTTCCGCAACCGCCTACGTCCGGGACAGGACGAAGAGTGGCGTCTACGCGTGACGTATCCCGACGGACGCCCAGCCCGGGCTGCCCTGACTGCCACGCTCTACGACGCCTCACTCGACCGCTTCGCCCCGCTAAACTGGCCTGTACGCCTGTCATTTCCGCGTTTCGTGCCGTACGCGTCGTGGAGCAGTCTGTCACAAACATGCAGTTCCTATGCCGCACTCGACGCCGACTACCGCCATGTCGCCCCGCTCAGCTTCGACCATTTTGACCCGTCGCTTTGCAGTTCTTCCCACTACTTTGTCCTCGCTGAGGGCATGCGTCCGGGAATCATGATGGACCAATCCGTCGGCCGCATGACCTCCGCCGGCACCGCACCCCGGCTGTCTGTCAAAGCCAGTGCCCGTCAGATGAACGCGACCGCTGCGATGGAGAAAAGAGTCGAAGCGACAGAAAATCCGGACGCAGTGACAGGATTTTCTAATGCGGCGACAGACGAGAGCGCTACGGCATCCGTGCGCACGGACTTTGCCGAAACTGCCTACTTTGCCCCAATGCTCCACACAGATGCCGACGGCGTGGCCACACTCAGATTCACCCTGCCCGAGAGCACGACAAGCTGGAACTTCCATGCCGTAGCTCACACGACAGGAATGGACCTCGGCGCACTCGACACAACAGTGATAGCCTCCAAACCGTTCACCGTGGCCCCCAACCTGCCGCGCTTCCTGCGCAGCGGCGACGCCACGACTATTCCCGTCACGCTACGCAACCTCAACAGCGAAGCCGTCAGCGGTAAAGTTTACTTCACACTCACGGATGCCGTGGACGGACAGACCGTCGTCAGCATCTCGCGTCCCTTCCATGTCGAGGCAAACGCGCAGGCAAACCTCACGTTCGACTGCCGCGTCGACACGCTCCATCCCCTGCTTGCCTGCCGTATCGTGGCAGAGAGCACGACGTTCAGTGACGGCGAGGCGCATTACCTCCCCGTACTGTCAGACCAGTCGATGACTGTCAGAAGCGTACCGTTCACAGCCGAACAAAAAGGCAAGACAGCCATTGACCTTAGCGCCTTGGCTGCAAGCGGGAATCCATACCCGAGCGACAGCGCTGTAACCGTCGAAGTAACCGCAAATCCCGAATGGGCCGCCGTGGCAGCCCTGCCCGCACTTTCGGAGCCTCGCCAGGACGATGCTTTCTCACTGGCCGCATCCTATTATGCCCTGACGCTCGGACAAGCCATAGCCGAAGCCAATCCCGCCGTGAGCGAGGCGTTCCGCCAGTGGCGCGACGCAGACACCTTGAGCGCCGAGCGCGAATCCCCGCTCGAACGCAACGCCGGACTGAAACAGCTCGTGGTGGAAGAGACGCCATGGCTCGCCGCCTCGAATGAAGAAAAAGAAAACCGCCGGAGGCTGGCCGACCTGCTCGATCCGACACGCACGTCACTCACCCGCTATTCCGCTCTCGACCGCCTTGCTGCCCTGCAAAACGCCGACGGCTCGTGGTCGTGGTTCAAAGGCATGACGGGGTCCACGTCGGTCACGACGGACGTAGCCATGATGCTGGCCCGCCTGCAAGCCCTTGCCCCCGACGACCGCGCCGCCAGCCTGCTGAACCGTGCAGGCCACTTCCTCGACCGCGCCATGGCCGACGAAACCGCCGGACTGCGCAAGCAAAAGAGACCGGACCTGTCCAGCAACGCTGTACGCTACCTTTATATCAACGCACTCACCGGGCGCAGCCTCAACGGCACTGTCGCCGACAACGCCGAATATCTGAAAAAACTCCTGCGGCAGCCCGGCATGGGAAACACCCTGACCGACAAAGCCCTTGTGGCCTCTACGCTCAGCCTGCTCGGTGAGACGGACGCCGCCCGCGAACGGGTGAAAAGCCTTGAAGAACGACTTGTCGAACGTCCGGGCATGGGCTGGATGTTCGACGCCGCACCACAGTCCGCTGTCATTCCTCTCTACGCGCACCTCAGCGCCAACACTGCCCTCAGTGCCCACACTGCCTACGTCGAAGCTGCCCTGCGAACCGCCATAACGACTTCCACACGCTTTGTCGACGGCGTACGCAAATGGATGATACTGACACGTCACACAACTTACTGGGACGATCCGCGCCAGGCCGCCGACGCGGTCTACAGCCTCTTCTGCCAGTCGCCACTGAGCAGCTGGCGACTCTTCCTGGCCCGTCCGCAACGCCAGCCGTCGCTGTACCTCGAAACCGCCGACGGCCGACAGAAACCCGTCACACTCGTCCACGAAACGCCCGCCACTGCCATTGGCTATTACAACGTGCCTGTCCGGCTCGATAAAGGCGACGGCCTGCCTGCGCGTCTCATCGTTACGCTACCCGACAGCGGCCTTGTGTGCGGCGCGGTCTACGCCCGTTATGTCCAGCCGACAGCCGAAGTGACAGCCTCGGCCTCCGGACTGTCTGTGAAGCGCACACTCGAAGTCTGGCGGGATGGCCAATGGCTCGCGGCCGACGGCAAACGTGTCCAGACCGGCGAACGCCTCCGCATGCGCTTTGACCTGACCGCGGACCGCGACTACGACTTTGTCTGCCTCAAAGCCACGCGTCCCGCCTGCCTCGAACCGCGCCAGCCCCTGTCGGGCTACACGTTCAGTGGCGGTCTCGGTTGCTACCGGGCCTGCCTCGACGCCTCGACACGCTACTTCTTCGACCACATAAGTAAAGGCCACCACACACTGACCGACGAATTCACCGCCGATCGCCCCGGCACGTATTCCTGCGGCTTGGCCGAAGTGCGTTGTTGCTATGCCCCAGAATTCGGCGGATACACAGAAGAGCAAACGCTGCTCTGCCAATAAGGCGACCCACCCTAACCCTGATCTGAAACAAATATCTGAATATGACACACAAAGCAATCCTCACCCTCCTTGCGGCACTCGCGTTCAACACCGCCGCCCCGGCCCAGCAAGCCGTAGAACTCACGCAACAGAAAATGTCGAAATGGGACATCGGCACAGCCAATTACAGTGGCATCGCCCCTATCGGCAACAGCCAATACGTCCTTGTGAGCGACAAGGAGCCGACCGACGGTTTCTTCGTCTTCACCATCATCCAAGACCCGACGACCGGCGAAATCAGCGACATCAACATGGAAGGCTGGAAGGGTAACGTGGTGCCCCAAGTCGACGCCCAAGGCATGAGCCAGCGCGACTGTGAAGGCATCGCCTACTTCCCGACGAATGGCACCGTATTCATCAGCGGCGAAGGCGACCAGGAGATCTTCGAATACAGCATGGAAGGCCAACCAACGGGGCGCCGCCTCAACGTGCCGGCCATTTTCGGTCGCGACAAGATAGTGCCGAACATGGGATTCGAAGCGCTGAGCTATTCGCCCGCGACACACCGTTTCTGGACCACGACCGAAAGCTCGCTCAAAGCCGACGCCGACGCAGCCGGCCCCGACAATCCGACTGCCCAGAACCTCGTCAGGCTGCAAGCCTTCGACGAGGCGTTGCAACCCGTCGCCCAGTATGCCTACCGCATGGACCGCGGCCGGAGCGAAGACTTCGGAAAGTATTACGCCCTTGGCATTCCCGAGGTCACGGCGCTGCCCAGCGGCAAACTGCTGGTACTCGAACGCGAACTGAACGTCACGAACGGCTACATGGGGTCGGAAGTCATCTGCAAGCTTTTCCTGGTCGACCCGACGCAATCCTGGCAAATCGACAGTTCCATAGCGCTGGCCGGTCTTGACCCTAACAAGTTCATGCTCAAACAACTGTTGATTACGTTCAAGACCGTGCTCACCCCGTTCAGACAGACCTTTGCCAACTACGAAGGCATGTGTCTCGGCGCCCGTCTTGCCGACGGGAGGCAAACGCTCCTGATGGTGAGCGACTCGCAAGGTGGTGCAAGCAAAGGCCCGGTGCGCCTCAAAGACTGGATCAAGGTGCTCATCCTGCCAGACGGTATCTAAATCCCCTCCCTTGCCCTTGTAGACAAGGAGCCCGGAGATCCGCAAAGCCCTAACGGCAACCTGCTTCCACGGGATGGCTGACAGAACGTCCTCTCCGGCTGACAGGATTTTCTGTCAGCCGGACTTTTTTTCCAGCAAGGTTCCTGAAAGCAAAAACACGGGCCGGAGAAAGCCGCGCACTGCCCCCTGACAACATGCCTACAACGAAAAAGCTGTCCGGAACGGCGACAAAATGCGCAGGTTGCATTAACTTTGCAGGAGAAACGTATTCCGTTTTAAGCCATACAACGATGAACCTGCCTGACGCTTTTATCGAAGAGATGATCTCAACGCTCGGAGTGGCCGAGACCGACAAGCTGGCGGCGGCCCTGACCACCGAGCCCCCTGTGAGTGTTCGCCTCAACCCGGAAAAGAACGTGCGCCTCACCGACGCGGCCGAAGGCGTGCCGTGGTCGTCAACGGGCTACTACCTCACTGCGCGGCCAGCGTTCACCTTCGACCCGCTCCTGCACGCCGGTTGTTATTACGTGCAGGAGGCAGCCTCAATGTTCATCGAACAAGCTTTCCGCGCCATCGACAGCCCGCCACGCCGTGTGCTCGACTTATGCGCCGCCCCGGGAGGGAAGAGCACCCTCTGGCGCAGCCTTTTGGACGACGACTGTCTGCTCGTGGCGAACGAGCCCCTGCGCACCCGCGCCGCCATCCTGTCCGAAAACATGCTGAAATGGGGGCACCCTAATGTATGCGTCACTTCGGGCTATCCCTCACAGTTCGCTCCGCTGACAGGTTTCTTCGATGTGGTCGCCGCCGACGTCCCCTGCTCGGGCGAAGGCATGTTCCGGAAAGACCCGACAGCCGTCGACGAGTGGCAGCCGGGCAGTCCCGCCCTCTGCGCCGCCCGCCAGCGTGACATCGTGGCCGACGTCTGGCCCGCCTTGCGCACCGGTGGGCACCTCGTGTACAGCACCTGCACCTTCAACCGCGCCGAGGACGAAGACAACGTCCGATGGATTGCCGACGAGCTGGGTGCCGAGGTGGTCGACTTGCACACCATCCCCTCGTGGGGCATCACGGGATCTACTTATGCCGACGACCTGTCCGTCTGCCACTTTTTCCCACATCGCGCCCGGGGCGAAGGCTTCTTCCTGGCCCTGCTCCGCAAAACGGCCGATACGACCGCTCCGCTCCGGCGCCGCAAAAAGACACCGCGCAATCCGGCTGTCACCGTGCCGAAGCCCTGTCGCGAATGGCTTACGGGCGACTTCACGTTCAGCCAAACGGAAAAAGGATTCTCGGCCTTGCCCGTAATAACAGCCGACGACATGGAGCGCGTAGCTGAAACCGTGCGGACACTACTGATGGGCGTCCCCCTCGGCATGGAAAAGGGCCGAAAACTTCAACCAGCCCCCACACTGCCACTCAGCACGGCACTGCGCTCCGATGCCTTTCCAAGCATCGGGCTGGACTACGCCGACGCCATTGCCTACCTGCGACGTGAAGCCATCGTGCCGGCGACAACAGAACGCGGATACTGCGTCGTGACCTACCAAGACCGCGCCCTCGGCTTCGTCAACCACCTCGGCGCGCGTGCCAACAACCTTTATCCCGTCGAATGGCGCATCCGCAGCAGCCACGGCCCCGACACGCCCCCCCGCGTCGTCGAGCCCAACCCTTAAACCAACCAATTCAACCACGCATGAAGTACTTAGAATTCACGTTCACCCTGTCGCCGGGCAGCGAAATGGCCGGCGACGTATTGGTCGCCTTGTTGGCCGACGCGGGTTTTGACAGTTTTGTCCGCCCGGAAGTGGAAACCGATCCCATCAAAGCCTACGTGCCCAAAGACAGGTATGACGAACAAACCCTTGCCGACACGCTTGCCAACTTCCCGCTGAACGACATCACGGTGAGTTATACCAGCAGTGAGGCAGAAGACAAAGACTGGAACGAAGTATGGGAAAAAAACTTTTTCTCCCCGCTCGTCGTCGAC
This sequence comes from Prevotella sp. CAG:755, assembly GCA_000431275.1. GTDB lineage: Bacteria > Bacteroidota > Bacteroidia > Bacteroidales > Bacteroidaceae > Alloprevotella. Next base: position 8,807 of record HF989240.1, read on the forward strand.
GGCAGGTGCGTGGTACACTGCACATTCCACAAGGACGTGCCCAAAGCAGAATACGACATCACGATCGACCCGCGCATGTCGTTCGGCACCGGCCACCATGCCACCACCAGCCAGATGATCAGCGAGATCCTTGCACACGACATGACAGGCAAAACCGTACTCGACATGGGATGCGGCACGAGCATCCTGGCCATACTGGCACGAATGCGCGGTGCCGCGGCCGTCACGGCCATCGACAACGACGAATGGTGTGTCACGAATTCGCTCGAAAACATCGCCCTGAACCACCTCGACGGCATTGACGTAGAACTGGGAGACGCACAAGCACTGGCCACGAAAGGCCCGTTCGACTATATACTGGCAAACATCAACCGGAACATCCTGCTTGAAGACATGCACCTCTACGTTCCGCGCATGAAGCCCGGGGCAAGCCTGTTCATGAGCGGCTTCTACGTAGAAGACACCGGACTAATCCGCGCCGAAGCTGAACGGCTCGGGCTTCACTTCGACCACGTCCACGACCTCAACCGCTGGGCTTGTGTGGAATTTCGCTTGGACTAAACCATCGTTAAGGTTATTTAAGCCTGAATAAAGCTGTACTTCTTATTTTTATCCTTACATTTGACACATAGAGTGGTTCTTCCGCCCCATCTGTCAAACTGAAAACACGATAAGACAATGAAGGCAATGCTTCTGAGCATCCTGCTCGCCCTCACATGCGCCGGCCTCACGGCCAGCACCCCCGACCGCCGCGACGACAACCGCCGCGAAGTGCGCTGCTACCGTAGCGACTGCCATTTCCGCCACTGCGACAGGAATTTCCGTCACTGCGACAGGAATCACACACACTGCGTCTGGCAACCCTGCTGCAAGGAGTGCCAGCCCGGCGACTGCGCCTACGAGCGTTGCCGCGGCTACTATAAGCACGTCCGCACCGATGCTGACCAACCCCGACGCTTCCGGCACCACCGCCACCGCAGCCACTGCTGCCACGACTGACCCCGGCACAGCCAGGCCAGCAACTGTCCCATACGCCACCACCTGTCCGAAAACCGTACGGGGTGGTGGTTTTTGACATTACGGCATACAAGGGACATGCACACTGCAAGAAACGGCGGGCAAACTGCGGACAGCAGATTTCACAGTTCGACAAATTTTGTGTACATTTGCCACGGCTTATTACAAAGCCAGCGACTGAAAAAACAAACCAATAAACATTCAATACAATGAGTGAACAACTGAAAAAGATCAAAGAACTCGTTGAGCTGCGCGCCAAGGCACGCTTGGGCGGCGGTGAGAAAGCGATCGAGAAACAACACGCCAAAGGCAAGTTGACTGCGCGCGAACGTATCGACCTGCTGCTCGACAAAAACAGCTTCGAGGAAATGGATATGTTCAAACTGCACCGTTGTCACAACTTCGGCATGGAAAAGAAGCAGTTTCTGGGCGACGGCGTCGTAGCCGGTAGCGGTACGATCAACGGCCGTTTGGTATATGTGTTCGCTCAGGATTTCACAGTCAACGGCGGTTCACTGTCCGAGACAATGGCTGAAAAGATCTGCAAAGTCATGGACCAAGCGCTCAAAATGGGTGCTCCTTGCATCGGACTGAACGACTCGGGCGGCGCCCGCATCCAAGAGGGCATCAACGCCCTTGCCGGCTTCGGCAACATCTTCCAGCGCAATATCGAAGCAAGCGGCGTCATTCCTCAGATCTCCGGAATTTGCGGCCCGTGCGCCGGCGGTGCTGTCTACTCCCCGGCCCTGACCGACTTCGTGGTGATGCTGGAAGGCATAAGCTACATGTTCCTCACCGGACCGAAGGTCGTGAAAACCGTAACGGGTGAAGACGTCACCCAAGAAGACCTCGGCGGAGCCGGCGTTCACTCCACACGCAGCGGCGTCTGCCATTTCACGGCCAAGACGGAGGAAGAATTCGCCGGGCTCATCCGCAAGTTGCTCAGCTACCTGCCCCAAAACAACATGGAACGCGCACCGCGCATCGCATGCACGGACCCCATTGACCGCAAAGAAGACAGCCTGAACGAGATCATACCTGACAACGCCAACATGGCCTACGACATGTACAAGGTCATCAGTGCCATTGTCGACAATGGGGAATTCATGGAAGTGCAGCGCAACTTCGCACGCAACATCATCATCGGCTTTGCTCGCTTCAACGGCCAGACGGTCGGCGTGGTAGCCAACCAGCCCAGCGTCTACGCCGGTGTTCTTGACTGCAACGCCAGCCGCAAGGGCGCCCGCTTTGTCCGCTTCTGCGACGCGTTCAACATTCCCATCGTCTCGCTCGTCGACGTCCCCGGCTTCCTTCCCGGCACAGGCCAGGAATACAACGCAGTCATCGACCACGGAGCCAAACTGCTCTACGCTTACGGCGAAGCCACCGTACCCAAGGTTACGGTCACGCTGCGCAAGAGCTACGGCGGCTCGCACATCGTCATGGGCTGCAAACAGCTCAAAGCCGACCTCAACTATGCTTGGCCGTCGGCCGAAATTGCCGTGATGGGCGCCAGTGGAGCCGTTGCCGTACTCAACGGCAAAGAAGCAAAGGAACAGGCCGACCCGAAAGCATTCCTCGCTGAAAAGGAAAAAGAATACAACCAGCTCTTCACCAACCCCTACAAGGCTGCCGAATATGGCTACATCGACGATGTCATCGAGCCGCGCAACACCCGTTTCCGCATCTGCCGCGCCCTTGCACAGTTGGAGAACAAACGGGAAACGCGCCCGGCCAAGAAACACGGCAACATCCCTCTCTAAATTCCAGGCGACAGACTGAATAACAGTACGCACAAACATGAGAACTTTCAAATACACCATCAACGGAAAGGCCCTATCTGTCCGCGTGGACGAGAAACAGGGCACGATTGCCGACATCCTCGTAGACGGCGTACACCCCGCCATACCCGACGACGAGATGCCGATTTACGCCGCCGTCATCTCACTGGCCCTCATCGAGCACGAAGTCGAAATCGTACACGACGACGAACCCGGTGTCATCACGTTGGATCCCAGCACCTCGGTCTGGGGCAACGTGGCCGGCCTGCTCATGCAACAATAAACACAACGACCCTTTCCAAACAAGCTGAACAATGAAACAATATAAATACAAAGTGAACGGTGCCGCCTACGACGTGACCATCAACGGCATCAACGGCAACAAAGCCAACGTAGAAGTCAACGGCATTCCTTTCGAAGTGGAGATGCAGGGTTCCTCACTCGTCGAGGAAAACCTTCCTGAGGCGCCTGCCGCAGCCGATGCCACCCCCGCAACCACTCCCGCTCCGGCCGCCGCAACCAGCGAGGCACCCTCCACCACCCCCGCAGCCGCAGGGCCTGGCGCAGGAAAAGGCGTCAAAGCGCCACTGCCTGGCGTCGTGACTGCCGTCAAGGTCAAAGTGGGGCAAACCGTGAAGAAAGGCGAAACTGTATTGGTGCTCGAAGCCATGAAAATGGAAAACAACATTACAGCCGAAGCGGACGGAACGGTCACGGGAATCTGCGTCGCTGCCGGCGACTCTGTGATGGAAGGCACCGTACTGCTCACCATAGGATAAACCACACATCGCACGCCGGAGCGGAAAGCCGCACAAGAGATAGGAGAAAGTCCCTCCGGCCGTAACCACCGCTTCGCGCCACAGACAAATAATGAGGGGCAAACGAGCATGACAGCTTGTTTGCCCCTCATTCTATATCAAGCCGGAATCAATCCAGACTTTCGAGCATACGCTTCAGGACCACCGTGGCCGAGATCTCGCGGTTAGCCGCTTCGGGAATGACGAGCGAACGTGGTGACTCAATGACGTCGTCAGTCACAATCATGTTGCGGCGCACCGGCAGGCAGTGCATGAAGTAGGCATTGTTTGTCACAGCCATATGGGCGGCATCGATGGTCCAGCCCATGTCCTTCGAAAGCACCTCGCCATAAGCGTCAGGACGGCTCACGCCGGGACAACTCCAATTCTTGGCATAAACGAAGTCGGCCCCGTCGAGCGCCTTCCATTGATCGTACTCCACGCGGGCGTTCCCCACAAAACGCGGATCAAGCTCATAGCCCTCAGGATGGGTCACGACGAAATCAACGTCGGCCGCGTTCATCCATTCGGCGAAACTGTTCGGCACAGCCTGCGGCAGCGAACGCGGGTGCGGTGCCCATGTCAGGACCACCTTGGGACGTGCCTTTTCCTTGTATTCGTCAATCGTGATGAGGTCGGCAAAAGCCTGCAACGGATGTACCGTAGCGCTCTCCATCGAGAACACAGGACGCCCGCTGTGACTGATGAATTGATTGAGGATGCGCTCCGTGTAATCGTCCTCCCGGTTCTCGAATCGCGCAAAGGTGCGCACTCCGATCACGTCGCAATACTGCGCCATCACCGGCACAGCTTCGAGCAGGTGCTCGCTTTTGTCGCCATCCATGACAACACCTCGCTCCGTCTCGAGTTTCCACGCACCTTGGTTCACGTCAAGCACAATGACGTCCATGCCAAGGTTGCGGGCTGCCTTCTGTGTGCTGAGACGCGTGCGCAGGCTGTTGTTGAAAAAGATGAGCAACGCGGTACGATGGCGTCCGAGGTGCTCGTAACGATAGCGGTCGGCCTTCACGGCACGGGCCTCTTCGAGAGCGGCACGGAGGTCACCAAGATCACTGACATACTGGAAATTTCTCATTATCCTATGCATTACGGTTGTCCACTGGCCCGACGGCAGGGCGTGAGCTACGGCCGCCGGACGAACAAAAATGACGAAAGGCGAAAGACGAGACCTGGAAAATTCGCTTTTCCGTCAGCTCGACCGAGCCGCCTCTTATCTTCGTGCAACAAAGATAGCGAAAAAAAGCGACGCACCAAGCAGATACATCAGGAAAAGCGTAAATTTGTACCCGGACAGCAATGCTGACAACCAGCAGCCTGTTCCGGAAACCTGAAACATCACCTCACAACATCATGAAGCACCATCATCTCTTCACGGCGCTGGCCGGCCTGTGTCTGTCGGCAGCCCTGCAAGCCCAGACTCCCCGCTACCGCCTCGTGTGGCAGGACGACTTCAAAGGCCGCCGGCTCGACAATTCCTCATGGGCCAAGATCCCACGCGGCCTCTCGGCATGGAACCGTCACATGTCAGACCATGAAAGCCTCTATGCCGTACGGCGCGGAAAGCTCATCCTGCGTGGCCGCGTGAACGACGGTATCGCTCCCACTGACACTGCGCGCTACATCACCGGTGGCGTCTTCACCAAGGGCCTGCGCACTGTCTGCCACGGCAAGGTCGAGGTCCGAGCCAAGCTCGAAGGCGCACAAGGCGCATGGCCCGCCATCTGGATGCTACCCGCCAATGCCCAGTGGCCATACGGCGGCGAAATCGACATCATGGAACGCCTCAACCACGACGCCAAGGTCTATCAGACCGTCCACACACAGTACACCTACATACTCGGACACGAGGACGAGCCGCCGCACGGCTCCACGGCGCCCATTGATCCGAAGGGCTACAATATCTACGCCGTCGAAATCCTTCCGGACAGCCTTGTATTCTCTGTCAACGGGCAACATACGTTCACCTATCCCCGCATCCAGACCCAAGCGCCTGGCCAGTTCCCGTTCGGGACGCCCTTCTACCTGCTCATCGACATGCAGGTAGAAGGCACATGGGTAGGTCCTGCAAAACCCGAGGAATATCCCGTAGAGATGAAAGTGGACTGGGTCCGCATGTACGAGCTCATCCCTTGACCACCGGAGAGCGGACACCCCGGCAGCCACAGCGACAGCATGACACACATGCTCTCTTCTGGAAGCCCGCGGCGGCCCTGTCCTGACATGACGGCTTCCCGTCGTTACGGGTCGCCTTCACGTAAAAGCAAATCGTCGTCCCGCACGGAACAGTCACTACGACTGTTTCGCGCGGATTTTTTACGCCATCTCCGTCCATTGGGCGCAGCACCCTCCAAACATTACCGTACAAGCAGAAAACGGTTTAAGCCAAATCGTAGAAAGCATAAACTTTTTTTACTTCGTCACTAGCCTTTTTACATCTTTATATCACAAAGACAGGATGCGGCCTTTCCAAACCAAGAAGAAAGCTCGTTTTCTCTTGCTTCGGCGCTCGTCTTTTCATATCTTTGCACCGGAGCGTGAACAGCCATCCCGCCCCGACAGACCATCGTCAAACTTCAAACACACAGCAAAATGAAAAAGACAGTACTTCTATTACTAGCCGCAGCGCTCTTTGCCGGCACCAGCTGCGGACAACAGAAAACCACCCCTCAGGAAGCTACACAGACGGCAGCACCAGCCGAAGCCGCCTACAAAGTGAAGACCATTGCGCCCACCGTGACGGGCGACGCCATCCTCAACGCCATCACCGCCGACTATAAAGGCAAAGTGACGCTCATCGACTTTTGGGCCACATGGTGCGGCCCCTGCCGCATGGCGATGAAGGAGATCGACGCCATCAAACCCGAATTGATTAAACGCGGCGTACAGTTCGTCTATGTCACCGGCGAGACCTCGCCCGAAGCCACCTGGACTGAAATGATCAAGGGCATAGACGGCGACCACTATCGCCTGACCAAGGCACAATGGGACGACCTCTGCACGCGCTTGCAGATACCAGGCATCCCGAGCTACATGCTCCTCGGCAAAGACGGCAGCGTGGCATACAGCAACCTGACCGAGGGAGGATATCCCGGCAACGACATCATCAAGGCCGAAATCGAGAAAGCCCTTCAATAAGCAATTACAAGACAGACATTCCCGGCTCACGCGCCCCCTTGGACCTGCAACCACCCGCCGTCCAAGGGGGCGCATTCCGTACAGCTCAGACCATGCCGGAACGACCTTCACGAAGCGTCTCTGCAATACGTTGCCCATTTTACTTCTTTCGTCAACAGAAATTCCTACCGCTTTGGCAGGTACTCCCGTCGCCCCATCACACACCAACGGCAACGTCCGTAGGGGCGCCACTTGTGACGCCCGCACGCCGGACACGGCGTAACGTCAACCGACGCACGGCCTAACGGAATCCGTCGCACGGGCACGAAGACCCGGAGGCATCGTCCGCAGACCGTCCAGTCCGGGCTCTATTTCTTCCACTGGTTGGGTATCACAAAATGCCCAATCCATCGCACGGGCGTGAAAACCCGTGAACATCGTCCGGTGGGCCTCCGGGCGTCATAAATGGCGCCCCTACGACGTTGCCAGTTCCCTACGCTGCGACCGTTCTTTCCGATGCACCGACTGAAAATCCCGTCGCCCCGACCGTCTCACCTGCGGCTGTGCCCGTAGGGGCGCCACTTGTGACGCCCGCACGCCGGACACGGCGTAACGTCAACCGACGCACAGCCTGACGGAATTCATCGCCCCGGCGTGAAAACCTAGGTTTATCGTCCGGTGGGCCTCCGGGCGTCATAAATGGCGCCCCTACGATGCGGCTGTTTTCCAGCGACACGACTGAAAATCCCGTCGCCCCGACCGCCTCACCTGCGGCTGTGCCCGTAGGGGCGCCACTTGTGACGCCCGCACGCCGGATACGGCGTCACGTCAACCGACGCACGGCCTGACGGAATCCATCGCCCGGGCGTGAAAATCGGGTTCATCGTCCGATGAGTTTGTCGGGCGTCATAAATGGCGCCCCTACGTTGCGGCTGTTTTCCAGCGACACGACTAAAAATCCCGTCGTCCCGACCGCCTCACCTGCGGCTGGGCCC
>HF989241.1:0-16438 GCA_000431275.1 Prevotella sp. CAG:755
GGCCCGGAAACAGCTGTTTCCGGGCCTCTGACGTAGGTTTCCACTGTCACAGTGAGGTCGGGGGGTTATTCCAGATAAGTATAACCGTAAAGTCCGGAACGGTAATTGGCGATGAACTCCTTGCCTTCCTCTATCGTGATACGTTCCTCCTTCACAGCCTTGCTGACCCACGATTCCAAGCGACGTACAAGTTTCTTGGCATCATACTGCACGTAGTCCAACACTTCGGCCACAGTTTCACCGTCGATTGTTTTCGCTATCGAGTAACCCGAATCGTCAACCGTCACGTGCACGGCGTTCGTGTCGCCGAAGAGGTTGTGCATGTTGCCAAGGATTTCCTGGTACGCACCGACGAGGAAGACGCCGATGTAATAGCGTTCGCCGGGACGGATGGCGTGCAGAGGAAGGTAAGCCGTCTGTTGTACGGAATTGACATAGTTTGTGATTTTCCCGTCACTGTCGCACGTGATATCCTGCAAAGTGGCGGGACGGTCTGGACGCTCGTCGAGGCGCTGGATCGGCATAATCGGGAAGAGCTGGTCGAGCCCCCATGAATCCGGCAACGACTGGAAGAGCGAGAAGTTGCAGAAATACTTGTCGGCAAGGAGTTTGTCAAGTTTCCGGAGTTCGTCGGAGACATGCTTCTGGTGATGCACAAGATCGTTAACCTCGCGCGTGATGCTCCAATAGAGACTTTCGATCTGCGCGCGGGTCTTCAAATCGATGATACCATGGCTGAACAGGTCGAGCGCCTCCTCTCGGGTTTGTTCGGCATCGTGCCAGTCTTCAAGCATGGAACGCGGCGAAAGTTTGTCCCATATCTCCGAAAGGTCGCGCACAAGCGGGTGATCATCCTCCGAGGCTTCGAAGTTTTCATCCATCTGCGGGACGCTCACGCTTTCCAGCACGTCGAGAATCAAGACGGAGTGATGAGCAGTCAGCGAGCGGCCGCACTCGGTGATAATGTTCGGATGGGGTATATGGTTCCGGTCAGCGGCTTCCACAAAAGTATAGACACAGTCGTTAACGTACTCTTGGATGGAATAGTTGACCGAACTGCCCGAATTGGCAGAGCGCGTGCCGTCATAATCGACGCCCAAGCCGCCACCGCAATCGACGAACTCAATCGAGAAACCGAGCGCATGAAGCTGCACATAGAACTGAGCGGCCTCACGCAAGGCCGAAGAAATGGCGCGTATCTTCGGGATTTGGCTGCCGATATGGAAGTGGATGAGTTTCAGGCAGTCTTTCATGTTCATCGCTTCGAGAAGGCCAAGGGCCTCTAACAACTCGCTTGAATTCAGACCGAACTTCGAAGCGTCGCCGCCACTCTCTTCCCACTTTCCGGCTCCCGAAGACGCCAGCTTGATACGGATGCCGAGATTGGGACGCACACCCAATTTCTCGGCCGTATGGGCAATGATTTGCAGTTCGGGAAGCTTTTCGACAACAAGGAATACGCGCTTGCCCATCTTTTGGGCCAGCAAGGCCAGCTCTATGAAATTCTGATCTTTATGCCCGTTGCAAATAATGAGACTGTCGCTGTCCATGTTGGTCGCCAAGACAGCATGAAGCTCCGGTTTGGAACCGGCTTCAAGTCCCAAATTATATTTTTTGCCGTGGCTGATGATCTCCTCCACGACCGGACGCATCTGGTTTACCTTTATGGGAAAAATGATGAAATGTTCGGCCTGGAATTTATATTGCTTGGCAGCCCGCTTGAAACAATCGTCCGTCTTTTCGATACGGTTGTCCAATATGTCAGGAAAACGCACGAGCAAAGGGGTCGACAGGTCGCGCATGGCCAAGTCATCGACCAGTTCCTTCAGGTCTACTTCGACGCCGTCTTTCCGGGGAGTCACATAAACGTGCCCTTTCTCATTAATCCCGAAATAACTGACGCCCCATCCTCCGATATTATACAATTCTTCGGAGTCTTCGATTCTCCATTTTCTCATTTCGATTCCGTCGTGAGATTAAGTTATAGATTTAGGTATTGCTTAATATGGCGTACAATGCCGTTTATTTTCGATGTACTGTCAAGCACATCAATGTCCACGACGTAGCGTGCTTTCATGTAATACGGCTCCCTCTCTGCCAGCTGAGCGGTGATGAAACTGCGCAATTCCTCAGGCGACTTCCCTTTCAGCAATGGACGTTCGCCGCGGCTCATGGCGATGTGTTTCAGCAGGGTGCCGACAGACGCTTTCAGATAGACAGTTTCGCCGTACCGGTTCATAAAGTCCATGTTGTCGTAGAAACAAGGTGTTCCTCCACCGCACGAAAGCACGATGTCCTCGAACGTAGCCACTTCATGAAGCATACGCTGCTCCAAGTCCCTGAACACGGATTCACCCTTTTCGGCAAAAATTTGCGCAACCTTGCTGTGAAACCGTTCCTCTATGTACCAATCAAGGTCATAGAACGTGCGTCCGAGCGACCGGCCGAGCGATTTGCCGACAATCGTTTTGCCCGCACACATATAACCGACAAGAATGATGCTCTTCATGACCAGTTCACGCTTTACGGCGTCGCCGCGAGGGGCGTGCCGGTTTGTCAGCTTCAGCAGCGATAATAGCCTTACACTCGTCGTAGGTCAGTTCCTTGGCCTTGTCTGCCATGTTCTTGGGGATTTTGTAGTTTTTCCCTTTATAGGCAATGTAAGGGCCAAAACGGCCATTGAGCACTTCCATCTCTGTGTCCTCTTCAAAGGTCTTTATGTGGCGTTCGGCTTCCGCTTTACGCTTGGCCTCTATCAAGGCGATAGCGTTGTCAAGCGTCACGTCCATCGGGTCTGTCCCTTTGGGAATCGAAACGAACTTACCGGCATGCTGCACGTAAGGACCGAAACGGCCGGCATTGACCGTCACGGTCTTTTCCTCATACTCTCCCAAAGTCCGGGGCAGTTTGAAGAGTTCGAGCACCTCGTCGAGCGTAATGGTTTCGAGGCTTTGTCCGGGTTTCAACGTGGCGAAACGAGGTTTCTTCCCAACACCGGCCTCACCGATCTGGGCCATCGGTCCGTAGCGCCCTATCTTGACCGAGACAGGTTGCCCCGTCGCGGGGTCAGCGCCCAGCACCCGTTCGCCGACCTTATGCTCACTCTTTTCTGCTAAGGTCTTTTCGACTTGGGGCTCAAAGTCATCATAAAAACTACGCATCAGTTCGGTCCAATCTTTCTTACCTTCGGCGACTTCGTCAAACTCTTTCTCCACATGGGCGGTGAAGTTATAATCCATAATGTCGGGGAAGTAAGACAGAAGAAAGTCATTGACCACAATGCCTGTATCAGTTGGAATGAGTTTGTTTTTCTCTGCACCGACAGTCTCGGTCTTCGTCTCTTCCGTTACATCGTCACCAACAAGAGTCAGCTGGTGGAACGTTCTGGATGCGCCTTCTTTGTCAGCTTTCACAACATACTCACGTTGTTGGATGGTCGATATGGTCGGCGCATACGTCGACGGACGCCCGATTCCGAGTTCTTCAAGTTTGTGAACCAACGAGGCTTCGGTGTAGCGCGAGGGCTGCTGCGTAAAACGCTCTTGGGCCACGATTTCCTGGCGTTCAAGCCGTTGCCCTTCGTTCATGGGAGGGAGCAGACGTCCCTCTTCCTCATTGTCGGCGTCGTTGTCATGCGATTCGCGATAGACACGAAGGAAGCCGTCGAACTTCACAACCTCTCCGGTGGCAACGAACTGATAGTCGGATCCATCTACATTGATGCTCACCACCGTCTTCTCCAAACGGGCGTCTGCCATCTGACAGGCTAACGTACGTTTCCAAATCAGTTGGTAAAGCCTCTTTTCTTGTGCAGTACCAGTTATGTTTTCGCGGGCCATGTCCGTCGGACGAATGGCTTCATGCGCTTCTTGTGCCCCTTTGGTATGCGTGTGGTAATGGCGGAGCTGATGGAATTCAGCCCCCATCTGGTCCTCGATCACTGTCTTGCAACTGTTCAGACAAAGCGTCGAAAGGTTCATCGAGTCTGTTCGCATATACGTAATCAGTCCCGACTCGTACAGTCCCTGCGCCACACGCATGGTCAACGCCACCGGGAAGCCCAGCTTGCGGGCAGCTTCTTGTTGGAGTGTCGACGTCGTGAACGGAGGCGCCGGAGTGCGCTTTGTGGGACGTGTCGTGATGCTCGAAATGGTAAAGTCGGCCGTCCGGCATCCTTCGAGGAAATGCTCCGCCTCGGCTGCCGTTTTGAAGCGTGCCGACAATTCCGCTTTAAGCAAGGCGACAGTCCCATTCAGTGTCGGTACACGGAATTCGCCCGTTACACGGTAAGACGCCTCGGGCTTGAATTGTGCAATCTCGCGCTCCCGCTCGACAATCAGACGGACTGCCACACTTTGTACACGTCCTGCCGAGAGATTAGGCCGCACCTTGCGCCACAACACCGGCGAGAGTTTGAAACCCACCAGTCGGTCCAAGACACGGCGCGCCTGCTGGGCGTCGACCAGGTTAAGGTCAATATGACGCGGATTGGCAATGGCAGCCAATATGGCAGGTTTTGTGATTTCATGGAACACTATGCGCTTCGAACGTTCCGGGTCAAGACCAAGCACTTCCGCAAGATGCCACGAAATGGCTTCTCCTTCGCGGTCTTCATCGGAAGCCAGCCAAACTGTATCCGATGCCTTTGCTTCTTTTTTCAGTTCACTGACAACTTTCTGCTTGTCCGCAGGAATTTCATATTCCGGCTTGAATGTCTCCAAGTCTACGCCGAAATTCTTTTTCTTTAAGTCGCGTATATGTCCATAACTGGACATAACCTTATAGTCTTTGCCCAGAAATTTCTCTATTGTCTTTGCCTTTGCCGGCGACTCGACTATCACCAGATTCTTACTCATCGTAGCTTCCGCCTTTACTTTTCTGTGCGCAAAAGTAGGAAAAAAAACTGCGTGGGCACACATTAATATATATAAAGTTTCGATTGCACGCCCTGGTGCATGGTCCAAGGTTGTCTGGACACGCCGTCGGCGGCGTGCCGCAGGTTGCCGTCTTGCAACACGCCGGCCTACACATTCCTTCGCTTCGGCGGAGTTTTTCTATCGCCTATGAGGTTAAACGTCAGGCGATGGAAAGGCGACGGACCACAACGACGGATGGCTTCACGGTGAGCTGCGGTTGGATAGCCGAAATTCCGCTCCCATCCGTAAGCCGGATACTGATTGCCAAGGCTGCGCATGGCATCGTCACGAAAGGTCTTGGCCAAAATGGAAGCAGCCGCAATTGACTGGTACTTACTATCACCTTTGACGATTGTCTGATAGGGAATGTCACCATACGGCTTGAAACGGTTGCCATCGACAATGATAAAACGCGGCTGTACAGCCAACACGGACAGAGCGCGGTGCATGGCCTCGATGGAAGCATTCAAGATATTCATCTCGTCAATCTCCTTTGCCGTTACTTCACCCACAGCCCACGCCACGGCATCGCGCATAATCACCTCACGCAGCGCATAACGTTGGCGAGCTGTCAGGCGTTTCGAGTCATCGAGCTGGTTGCTCGCATAACCGTCGGGCAGTATGACGGCAGCCGCAAACACGCTGCCGGCCAGGCAACCGCGCCCAGCCTCGTCGCAACCGGCCTCGATGAGGCCCTCCGCGTTATAGCAGGATAACAAGTTTGTCTTGGTTTGCATAGTTCTTGGATTCATCAGATTATTGTTTATTTCATGGCGATAACGAAGCGGAACATCCACTTGCCTGCAAGAAAGAAAAGACGCCCCGAAAGGTCTCGGGGCGTCTTCCGCTATGGCTCGGGACCGGACGGTCCCGTTCATTCATCATTTCCAAGGAACGACTCAACGACGGTCGCGACGAGCACTGCGGTGCTCACCTCCACCGCGTTCACGGCGGACAGGACGCTCCTCGTAGTCAGCCGGTTTTTCTTCAAGCACGCGGTGCGAGAGACGGAACTTACCGGTCTTTTCGTCGATATCGAGGAGCTTCACGCGTATCATGTCGCCTTCCTTGATGCCGGCTTCCTCCACCGTTTCAAGGCGACGCCATGCAATCTCGCTTATGTGGAGCAAGCCTTCGCGGCCCGGCATGAACTCCACGAAACAACCGTAAGGCATAATGCTCATCACCTTGGCGTCATAAACTTCGCCGACCTCGGGGATAGCCACGATGGCGCGGATCTTAGCCACTGCGGCCTCGATGGACGCCTTGTCGGGAGCACTAACCTGCACCTTGCCCACTCCGTCTTCTTCGTCGATGGTGATGGTGGCGCCGGTGTCTTCCTGGATGCCTTGGATGATTTTTCCGCCCGGGCCGATGACAGCACCGATAAACTCTTTGGGTATGGTGAACTGCTCCATACGGGGAACTTGCGGTTTGAAGTCAGGGCGCGGACGGTCGAGCGTTTCCATCATCTTGCCGAGGATGTGCTCGCGACCGGCTTTGGCCTGCATCAGGGCTTTTTCAAGGATTTCGTACGACAAGCCATCGCATTTGATGTCCATCTGCGTGGCGGTCAGTCCCTTGCGTGTGCCTGTCGTCTTGAAGTCCATGTCGCCCAGGTGGTCCTCATCGCCGAGGATGTCAGAGAGGACGGCATACTTGTCTTCGCCCGGGTTCTTGATAAGTCCCATCGCGATACCCGAGACGGGCGACTTGATGGGCACACCGGCGTCCATCAGCGACAGCGTACCGGCACAAACCGTGGCCATCGACGAAGAGCCGTTTGATTCGAGGATGTCTGAAACGATACGTACCGTGTAGGGGAAATCCTCGGGCAATTGTCCTTTGAGCGCACGCCATGCCAGATGGCCGTGGCCAATCTCGCGACGGCCCACACTGCGCTGTGCCTTTGCCTCACCAGTGGAGAAAGGCGGGAAGTTGTAGTGAAGGAGGAAACGCATGTAGCTCTTGTCGAGCACGTCGTCCACCATCTTCTCGTCGAGTTTCGTACCGAGCGTACAGGTGGCCAGCGACTGCGTTTCGCCGCGGGTGAAGATGGCCGATCCGTGAGGCATGGGCAGCGGGCCGGCTTCGCACCAAATGGGTCGGATGTCGGTCGTAGCACGACCGTCGAGGCGTTTGCCTTCGTCAAGGATGCAACGGCGCATGGCGTCGCGTTCCACGTCGTGATAATAGCGGTCGATGAGCGTGTTCTTCTCTTCCAATTCAGCAGCATCGAGGTCTGCGTGGGCAGCGGCATACTCTTCCTTGAAATCTTCACGGATTTTCGTAAAGGCCTCTTCGCGCTGGTGCTTGTCGTGGTCGCCGGCCTCGGCGATGGCGTAGGCCTTGTCGTAGCAGGCTTCGCGGACAGCTTTACGGAGCTCCTCGTCGTTCACCTCATGACAGTATTCGCGCTTCACGTCAGTGCCAAGCTCCTTGGAGAGTTCCTTCTGCAAACGGCACATAGGCTTGATGGCCTCATGGGCGGCTTTAAGCGCACCGAGCAGGTCCTGTTCGGAGACTTCGTCCATTTCGCCCTCAACCATCATGATATTTTCCTCCGTTGCGCCGACCATGATGTCCATGTCGGCAGCTTTGAGCTGTTCGAAGGTCGGATTGATGACGTACTTCCCGTCGACGCGAGCCACGCGGCACTCGGAGATCGGCCCGAGGAACGGTATGTCCGAGCAAGCCAAAGCGGCCGACGCTGCAAATCCGGCAAGGGCATCAGGGATGTCGACGCCGTCAGCCGAATAAAGGGTGATGCTCACGTAAACCTCGGCGTGATAGTTGTCGGGGAAGAGGGGGCGCAAGGCGCGGTCAACCAGGCGTGAGGTCAGAATCTCGTAGTCTGAGGGGCGACCTTCGCGCTTGGTGAAACCACCCGGAAAGCGACCGGCGGCTGAATACTTCTCACGGTAATCGCATTGTAACGGCATGAAGTCCGTGCCAGGTACGGCGTCCTTTGCGGCCACCACCGTGGCGAGCAACATCGTGTTGCCCATGCGCAGCATGACTGCGCCGTCGGCTTGCTTGGCCAACTTCCCCGTCTCGATGCTTATGGTACGTCCATCAGGCAGTTCGACGGTCTTTGTAATCACGTTCATCTGAATTTCTTTTATTGTTTCCTTATATGTCGTCAAAAATCGCACAAAATTAGTGATTATCTTTGAGATACACCCCGCAGCTTTGCGAAAATATCCATGGCCCGCAGTTTTTCTGCCCGCTTGCCCCGGCCGGACTACTGACAAGGGCGTAAAAACAAATAAGCCGACAGAGGACACCGGAGCAGCGACCGTTTTTTCTGTCACGGTTCCGGCTTTCTCTGTCAGCCGTCCCGTCGCACCGGACATCCCTCCCGGAAAACCACGACGGCACACGGCCACCGCACGTTTCGCTCTCTCAACACTTCATAAGGGATATTAAAACGCTCCACTTTTTTGGGCGAATAAGGAAAAGGACGTATCTTTGCACACAAATTCAGGAGGATAATACAGAAAGGGTTCCAGCCTACACAGGCAGGAATTCTTTTTCTTATTATGCCGTATCCGGAACTTACAGAGCAATCGTAAAACACTCAAAAATAAACACAGAAATGGCTTACATGACCCAAGAAGGCTACGACAAAATGGTGGCCCAACTCAAACAACTGGAAACCGTGGAGCGTCCTAAGGCCTCAGCAGCCATCGCCGAGGCACGCGACAAAGGCGACCTGTCGGAAAACAGCGAGTACGACGCCGCCAAAGAGGCCCAGGCCATGCTTGAAATCAAAATTAACCAGCTCAAAGCTGTCATTGCCGAAGCAAAAATCATCGACCCGTCCAAGCTCAAGAGCGACGTGGTGCAAATTCTCTCGACCGTGGAAATGAAGAACACCAAAACGGGCATGAAGATGAAATACACTATCGTCAGCGAGAGCGAAGCGAACCTTCGCGAGGGAAAAATCTCGTCGACAACGCCCATAGCGCAAGGATTGCTGGGCAAAAAGGTAGGCGACGTGGTCAACGTGAAAATCCCTCAGGGCACTATCGAGCTCGAAATCATCAGCATCAGCTATTAACGCCGACGGCGGACGCTGCCAGTTGTCCGCCGCCCTTAAAATCTTACGACCATGACCATTTTCAGCAAAATCATCGCCGGAGAAATCCCCAGCTACAAGTGTGCCGAAAATGAGCGCTTCTATGCGTTCCTCGACATCAACCCCGTGGCCAAAGGCCATACGCTGGTGGTACCGAAGCACGAGGTGGACTATCTTTTCGACCTCGACGACGACGAACTCGCCGCCATGACCATCTTTGCCAAACGTGTGGCCAAAGCCATCCAAGCAGCCTACCCCTGCCGCAAAGTGGGCGTAGCCGTGCTCGGGCTTGAAGTGGCACACGCCCATATCCACCTCATCCCGCTGCAAAGCGAGGGCGACATGGACTTCCGCCGGCCGAAATTACAACTGCCCGCAGAAGAGATGGAAGAAATCGCCCGACGCATCCGCGAGCATTTCTAAACAAATCCATTCGCCCCTCAACCCTTGTAGACAGAAAGCCCCCGGGCAGGGAATGCCGATTTTGGCGTCTTCCCTGCCCGGGGGCTTTCTGTGCATTGACGGTTCAAAGCCCAGTCACGTTGTCCGGCTCTTTCATGAGCAGTTCGACAGCTTTCCTCACTATCGGGTTACGCTCGTTCACTATGCGGAAATACTCTGACCGGTCCCACAGGTCGTAAGCCACAAGCGCTTTGAGCATGAAGCGCAGCTGCGGCACCGTCTCGGCCTGTTCTGCGCTGTCCTTGGGGAGGACTTTAAGACTCTTCCCACGGCTGATGATGCTGTCGACAAGGCTCTGAGGCACTTCATAACGGGCAACGAAGTCCTCGATGCTACCATAGTTTTTCGAAAGCGCCTTGCGGTTCTGGTCGATGTAGTGGAGCGAAAGCTCGTTGATGATGTTCTGACGGCTGAGGGCTGAATAGAAACGCGTATAGGCCGTCGTGTCTGTCGGCACGAAATAGTCAGGCATGATGCCTCCGCCTCCATAGACAGTGCGTCCCCGTTCAAGCGTTTTATAGACCTTGCTCGAATCAAGATGGACGCTGTCGATGCTCGTCAGCTCGCCATGCGTATAACGGTTCACCAAGTCCATGTCATAGTCCCGCTTGTTCCCTTTCTCGTAGGGCTTCTGTATGCACCGGCCCGAAGGCGTGTAATAGTGCGCCACGGTGAGGCGTATCATTGCTCCGTCGGGCAGGGGAACCGGACGTTGCACCAATCCCTTTCCAAACGTGCGGCGGCCTACGATGATGCCGCGGTCGTGATCTTGGACAGCACCCGAAACGATTTCAGCCGCCGAGGCCGTAAACTCGTCGACCAGCACGGCCAACCGCCCTTTGCCAAAACGTCCGCCCCCCTTGGCAGTATACGTCTCGCGCGGTATGGCCCGGCCTTCTGTATAAACGATGAGGTCACCTATCTCCAAGAACTCATTAGCCACGTCGACAGCTGCACCAAGGTAACCGCCGCCATTGTATTGCAGGTCTAGGATGAGTGATTTCATTCCCTTCTGCTCCAATTTCTTGATAGCCTCACGCACTTCACTGCCTGAGGTCTGCGCAAAATTGTCGAGACGGATGTAACCGATGCCCGGGCGGATGAGATAAGCGGCGTCAAGCGAGTTCACAGGAATCTTGTCACGGGTCACGCGGAAAGTAAGCATCCCCGACGCACCACGGCGCACCACGCCCAACTCGACCTGCGTGCCTTTCGGACCACGCAGAAGGCTCATGATGGTGTCGCGAGGCATCTTCACGCCGGCTATGGGCCGGCCGTCAACACGGACAATACGGTCGCCGGCCAGGATACCTGCACGCTCGCTCGGTCCCTTCGAGACGGGCTGAATGACAAGCATCGTATCGTTCAGTATGTTGAACTGCACGCCGATACCTTCAAAATTGCCTTGCAAGGGTTCATTGAATTTCTGCGTCGCCTTGGCGTTGGTGTACGTCGAATGCGGATCGAGTTTCGTCAGCATCCCGTTGATGGCATCTTCCACCAGTTTTTCTTGGTCGACACTGTCCACATACAGGTTGGATATGGCCACTTCGGCCACTTGGAGCTTGCGTAACTGCACGGCGTCGATGTTTATCTTCGCGTCCTGCTGGGCGACAGCCGTCGTCGTACACAACAAAGCGAGTAACGTCAGGAACTTTCTCATTATGCTGTTTGGTGTGATAAACGTAGTTCAAGGTTTCTTGGGCAGGAAGTCGGACACGTCTTTCCCAAAGGCTATCAATTCGCGTACGACGCTCGACGACACACTCGAATAATGCGGTTCGGTGAAAAGGAGCACTGTCTCGATGCCCGACAGGCGATGGTTCATATTGGCAATATCCCGCTCATACTCAAAGTCCTTCACAGAACGCAGGCCACGTAGGATGAACCTTGCGCCGACGCGATGGGCGAAATCAATGGTCAGGTCATCGTAACTCTCAACCCGCACACGGGGCTCGTCGGCGTAGAGGCGGCTGATGGCGGCGACGCGCTCCGAAGGAGTATAAAGGGCGCGCTTGCTCTCGTTGAGACCGACACCGATGACAATCTCGTCGAACAGCGGCAAACCGCGTTCGACAATGCTGGCATGACCGATGGTAAACGGGTCGAAACTGCCTGGGAAAATAGCGACTTTCTTCATGATTCTGATTTGTTATGAGGAGAGCCTTTACGCTTCGTCGCTGACGTTGTCGACCGGGTCCTCTTCGACGACAAGGTGATTGATGATAAACGTCTGACGCTCCATCGTGTTCTTCCCCATATAGTATTCGAGCAGTTCCTTTACCTGATCGCTCTTGTGGAGTTGGACCTGTTCCAGTCGCATCTCCGGCCCGATGAAGTGCTTGAACTCATCGGGTGAGATCTCTCCCAGTCCCTTGAACCGTGTGATTTCAGGATCCGGGCCAAGACGTTCAATGGCTGCAAGGCGCTCCTCCTCAGTGTAACAGTAAATCGTCTCGAACTCCGAACGGTCCGTGCTTTTCGCCTTCTTCAAGATGGCGGCGCCGGCACTCTGCTCGTCGATGCCGGACAGCTTGGCGGCCGTGCGGACCTTCTTTTTCTTATTCCTGACGCGGAACAAAGGCGTTTGGAGAATATAGACGTGTCCCTTCTTGATGAGGTCAGGGAAAAATTGCAGGAAGAAGGTAATCATGAGCAAGCGGATGTGCATCCCGTCGACGTCAGCGTCAGTCGCGACGATTACCTTGTTATAGCGGAGTCCGTCGAGGCCGTCCTCAATGTTGAGGGCGGCTTGCAGGAGATTGAACTCCTCGTTCTCGTAAACCACCTTCTTCGTCAGCCCGAAGCAGTTGAGCGGCTTGCCGCGCAGCGAGAATACGGCCTGGGTGTTCACGTCGCGGCTCTTGGTGATGGAGCCGCTCGCAGAGTCTCCCTCGGTGATGAAGATAGAGCTGTCGTAGCGTGGGTCGGCCGTATCGTCGTCATCCTTGCGGCCACCCTTCACCGCATCGTTCAGGTGAATGCGGCAGTCGCGCAGTTTGCGATTGTGGAGGTTGGCTTTCTTCGCCCGCTCGCGGGCCAGCTTCGTCACCCCGGCGATGGCCTTGCGCTCCTTCTCGCTTTCCTGTATTTTTTGAAGGAGGACGTCAGCCGTGTCGGCGTTCCGGTGCAGATAGTTGTCCACCTGCTCTTTCACGAAGTCGCCCACAAACTTGTTGACACTGACGCCGGAAAGTGGGTAGGGCTGCCCGTCGCTGTCCTTGTCGGGCGCCATGTAGAGGGAGCCGAGCTTGATTTTCGTCTGGCTCTCGAAGGTAGGCTCGATGACGTTGACGGCGATGGCGGCAACGAGGCCGTTGCGGATGTCTTGGACGTCCATGTTCTTGCCGTAGAACTCCTTGATGGTGCGGGCGATGTGCTCTTTCAGGGCGCTCTGGTGCGTGCCGCCCTGGGTGGTGTGCTGGCCGTTGACAAAGGAGTAGTATTCCTCGCCGTACTGGCTGGTGTGGGTGAAGGCGATTTCGATGTCCTCGCCCACGAGATGGACAATCGGGTAAAGCCCCGTGTTGGTCATGTTGTCGTTGAGGAGGTCCACGAGACCGTTCCGGCTCACAATGCGACGGCCATTATAATATATGGAAAGGCCCGTGTTCAGATAGGTGTAGTTGCGGAGCATGGTCTCGACGAACTCGGGACGGTAACGGTAGCCAGTGAACAGCGTGTCGTCGGGCTCGAAGAAAATGTAGGTGCCGTTCTCCTCCTCGGTCGCCTCCTGTTTGTCATTGACAAGCTCCCCACGCTCGAATTCCGCCGTGCGCGCCTCGCCGTCGCGGACGCTGCGGACCACGAAACGGGCACTCAGCGCATTGACGGCCTTTGAGCCCACGCCGTTGAGGCCTACACTTTTCTTGAATGCCTTTGTGTCGTATTTTCCGCCTGTGTTCAGCATGCTGACAGCCTCAACCAGTTTTCCCAAAGGTATACCCCGGCCGTAGTCGCGTACTGAGACGCGGAGGTCGTCCTCGACGTTGACGTCGATGCGCTTACCGACGCCCATGCGGAACTCGTCGATGCTGTTGTCGATGATTTCTTTGAGCAGGACGTAAATACCGTCCTCAATGTGGGAGCCGTCGCCGAGACGGCCGATATACATGCCCGGCCGCGTCCGCACGTGCTCCATGTCGGAGAGATGGCGGATGTTTTCTTCCGTGTAACTGACTGTCGTATTCGTTTCTTCCATTGTCGTCGTTGTCTGTGTGCCCGGGTCAGAGGGCGGCGCCGTAGCAGCGGCGGCGCTTGTGCTGCTCAGTGCGCAGGTACTGCCACTGCGACTGCACCTTCTCGTTGGCTTCCAACTCGGGGTTGGTCTCGCCATACTCAAAGCCCATCTTCTGATAGACAGGTATGAGGTCCGTGAAGAGCAGGGCGTTGACCCCTTTGTTCTGGTACTCCGGCTTCACAGCTACGAGGAGCAGGTCAAGAATCTTGGGCTTGCGCCAAAGCAGTGCCCTGAGCAAATGGAACCACCCCCAAGGAAGCAGGCGTCCCTTGGCTTTCTGCAAGGCGTGCGACAGGCTGGGCATCGAGATGCCTACGGCCACGAGTTCGCCCGCAGCAGTCTCGACGAGGGTTACCATGCGCAGGTCGAGAATCGGTATGTACATTTTTACATACTGGTCGATCTGGCGCTCTGTCATCTCCGAATAGCCGAACAGCGGGGCATAGGCTTCGTTGATGAGCCGGAAGATTTCGTGCGCCTGGCCGGAGCGGACCACGTCGCGCTTCGACTTGATTTTCCGCACGCGCAGGTCATACTTGCGGCGTATGATGTCGGCCACACGCAGGTACTTGTCGGGGATCTGTTCGGGCACATAGAGCTTCATCTCTACCCAATCCGTCACCTTTTCGAAACCCAAGGCCTCCATGTGGCCGGGATAGTAGGGATAGTTGTACGTGGTGGCCATCGTCGAGAGTTGGTCGAAACCTTCGATGAGCATGCCCTCGGCGTCCATGTCGGTGAAGCCGAGCGGCCCCACGATTTCCGTCATGCCGCGCGCCCTGCCCCACTCCTTCACGGTGTCGATGAGGGCACGGCTCACCTCGGCTTCGTCCACGAAGTCAATCCAGCCGAAGCGCACCTGCTTCTTTTGCCATTTCTCATTGGCCCGGTGGTTGATGATGGCCGCCACGCGTCCGACGATGCGACCGTCGCGCAACGCCAGGAAATAGTCGGCCTCGCAGAACTCGAACGCCGCGTTCTTCTCGCGGGAGAAGGTGTTCAGCATGTCGTCGTAAAGGTCGGGAACGGAATAGGGATTGCCTTTATAGAACTCGTAATTGAAACGGATGAAGCGTTTCAAGTCTTTTCGGGTCGTTACTTTCTTGATCTCGACAGCCATTTGCCTATGTTGGGGTGAAACGTGCGAAAAACTTTCAGTCTGCAAATTTACGCTTTTTTCCTGACCGCAACACCTCGAAGCCGGGCAAAAAAGCACCCCGGCCCGCCACCTCTCGTCCCACGAAACGGCAGGACAACGGATCAGCGAAACCCTAAAAACGGCTTGGGTAACAGAGCTTCCTAAATAACTGACAGGAATTTCTGTCGGCCGTCCCGTAAATCCTGACAGCCGTTCAGGAAATTCTGCCACCCAGAATGTCCGTCTGCCCCGGCTGCCGAAAAAATCAGGCCGTCTGTTTGGCCCGCTCAAAAGTTTTCCGTACTTTTGCACCGCTATCTAACGATAAGCAAAGAGTTTGTTCCGTAGTGTAATGGTTAGCACTAGAGTTTTTGGTTCTCTCAGTCTCTGTTCGAATCAGGGCGGAACAACATCAGGAAAGGGCTGGGCGGCACGACGTCCAGCCCTCTTTTTTTGTAAAACACACTCCCTAAAACTATGGGCATATTCATCCGCAAACCCATCAGCCAGCTCGTCAGCGAAGCCAGCGAGACCGGCAGCCAAAGTCTTCGGCGCGTGCTTGGCCCCGGCAGCCTCATCGCGCTCGGCGTCGGCGTCATCATCGGCGCCGGCCTTTTCTCCATCACCGGCACAGTGGCCTCGGCCTACACCGGCCCTGCCATCACGCTGGCCTTTGTCGTGGCAGCCATCGGATGCTGCTTCGCAGGCCTCTGTTACGCCGAATTCGCCTCGATGATCCCCGTCGCGGGCAGCGCCTACACCTATGCCTACGCCACAATGGGCGAACTCATCGCCTGGATCATCGGCTGGGACCTCGTGCTGGAATACTCTGTGGCTGCCACCACGGTAAGCATCTCATGGAGCCGCTACTTCGTCGTCGTGCTCGAAGACTTCGGCATCCACCTGCCGCCTGCACTGACGGCCTGCCCTTGGGACGGCGGCATCGTCAACCTGCCGGCGGCTTTCATCGTCGTGGCAATGAGTCTCTTCCTTGTGCGCGGCACAAAGGGAAGTTCGGTGCTCAACGGCATCATTGTCTTCCTGAAAGTGGCCGTAATTGCCCTTTTCATCGGACTGGGATGGCGCTACATTGACCAAGCCAACTATACCCCCTATCTTCCGCAGAACACCGGCGTGCTCGGCGAGTTCGGCTTTTCGGGCGTCATGCGCGGCGCGGCCATCGTTTTCTTCGCCTTTCTCGGCTTCGATGCTGTCAGCACAGCAGCCCAAGAGACAAAAAATCCCAAGCGCGACATGCCTATCGGCATACTGGGCTCGCTGCTTGTCTGCACAGTACTTTACATGCTCTTTGGCCACGTAATGACGGGCGTAGCACACTACACGGAGTTCGCCGGCCACGAGGGCATCGCCCCCGTAGCCATCGCCATCCGCCACATGGGCGAAGGCGGCGCGGAGGCTTTCCCATGGCTCAACCGCGCCATCCTGCTGGCCATCCTCTTCGGCTATTGCTCCGTCATCATGGTCACGCTGCTCGCCCAAAGCCGCATATTCCTTTCGATGAGCCGCGACGGCCTGCTGCCGCCCTTCTTCTCACGCATACATCCCCGTTTCCGCACGCCGGCGCACAGCAATGTGCTCTT
>HF989241.1:16461-28841 GCA_000431275.1 Prevotella sp. CAG:755
AATGTGCTCTTCATGGGCGTCGTGGCGCTGATGGCCGCCTTTGTGCCGGCCGAAGTCGCCGGCGAAATGACCAGCATCGGGACACTGCTGGCATTCACCCTTGTGTGCGCCGCCGTACTTGTCGTGCGCCGCACACAACCCGACGCGCCACGCAGTTTCCGCACACCGTGGGTTCCCCTCGTCCCGGTCCTGGGCATCCTGACCTGCCTCGGACTGATGCTCTTCCTACCGGCCGACACATGGATCCGGCTTGTCGTATGGATGCTCATCGGCCTCGACATCTACGTGGGCTACGGCCTCAAACGCAGCCATCTCGAACCGGGCGTTGCCAAACGCCGCGGTGCCTGGCTCATCAACGTCTTGGGCCTCGGACTCGCCGTGCTGTGCGTGGTCACAGGCTTCTGGCACCAGCAGACCGTCGGATGGAGTGAAAGCAAGCTGCTTCTCGTCATCGCCACAGTCTTTGCCGTCAGCCATTTCGCCTACTACACCTGGCGATGGTTCCGGTCCTGAGGAGCCAACATAACGGTCGCCAACCTCTCCCTCCCTGAACGCTTTTCCTGTCGCAGTGACAGAAGAAACGGTCGCAGTGACAGGATTCTCTGTCACTGCGACCGTTTCTTCGCCTTTTCATACCGGGAAAGCGGTCAAAAAACGGGAAAATACAAATTAACTCGTATTTTATTTGGTTAGGAATTCTTTATTTCGTACGTTTGCCCCTGTGGAACGTAAGTCGGAGACGCTTTTCACTATCGAAGTTTGAAACAAAGCCAACATGGAGAGCAGAAACGCACATTCATTTTCAAAATTAACCTTCTAAAATTATTTACCTATGAAAGAACTTATCAAAAAAACAGGTTTACTGCTGATGGTCCTTTTCGCAGGACTTGCGGTTTCATCGTGTAGCGAGGACGACGATCCTCCCGGTGTTTCGGACGACTTGGTCGGCACATGGGCCGTCGTCAGCTCTTATTCGGCCGAGTATGAGAACGGCAACTTAGTCTACGAAAGTAACGACGGTGAAGTTGGCCAAGTCTACGTGCTCAGCAAGAACGGCAGTATCAACATCTCCGGCTACGACGCCGGCAGGTGGGGTGCCAGCGGGAGTAGCTTCATCATCTATTGGGAAGAAGATGGCGAGACTTATCCCGAACAGTACAACATGACCAAGGAATCGGCCGACCGCGTCACCATCAGCTACGACGTCACCTACAACGAGGACGGATCGACATGGCGTGACGTCTATCGCCTCACCTTGGAGCGTCAGGGCGGCAGCGGCAACGACGACGGCGGTGACGGAAACGGCGGCGGTGACGACGGTGGCGACATCGTCGTGAACCCCGAGCCGCCCAGCGGCAACATACCGGAGACCTATCCGGGCGCCCCGGCTGGCGTGCAAGTCAGTGCGTCTGACCTTGTCGGACAGTGGAGAGTGACGAACGGCTATTCCGCTTGGTACGTTAACGGCCACCTCGCCGAATCCGACCCGTACACCCCGGACGACGGCCTCAACGCCACTTGGACCATCAACGCCGACGGCACGTACACCACCTCGGAGGGCGAAAGCGGCACGTGGCGCATCGACGGCACCACGATCTACATTACGATGTTCGAAGAGGGCCACGAACCCGAGACGCTGCCCTTCACGCTGGCCCAATTCACCGGCACGGAAGCCGAGCTCCGCATCGACTATGCCGAAAACATCGACGGCATGACCTACAACAGCGTCGAAAGCATCAGTTTCGAACGTATCTAAACACGCCTGCTCTCCGCCACAAACGCACAGCAACGCCCGGGACGGCCAAACCGCCCCGGGCGTTTCCTTTATGTTGCGCCTGCTCAGCCCAACAGGGCGAGGGCCTTGTTTTCCTCGGCCTCCATGACTTCGCGCTCGCCAGGGCCTTTGTCGTTGACGCCACAAAGGTGAAGGATTCCGTGAATGATGACGCGCCGAAGCTCAGTCTCGTAGTCCACGCCCAGTCCCTCGGCGTTCGAGCGCACCGTGTCGAGGCTGATGAAGAGGTCGCCACTGATGACGTCGCCGGCCGAATAGTCGAACGTGATGATGTCGGTGTAATAGTCGTGCTGCAAGTATTGCCTGTTCACTTCGAGGATTTTCTCGTCGTTACAAAAGACGTAAGCCACGTCGCCCACGCGGCGGCCATGGGCGGCAGCGACGGCCTTGACCCAGGCCGTGATGTCGCGGTGGCGGAAGGCGGGCATCGGGACGTCGATGGTGTGATACGTAATCATGCGTCTGTCGTTTCAGTGTGCGTGTCTGCGGGTTCAAAAAAAGGTAGCCTCTCCATCGCCAAGCTGGTAGCGGTTACGGCCAAGGTGCTCGTAGGCCAAGTCGGTCACCTCGCGGCCGCGGGGTGTGCGTTTGAGGAATCCTTCCTTGATGAGGAAAGGCTCGTAGACCTCTTCGAGCGTGCCGGGATCTTCGCCGATGGCGGTGGCAATAGTGCCCACACCGACGGGACCGCCCTTGAACTTGTCAATAATGGTCGTCAGAATTTTGTTGTCCACTTGGTCGAGGCCGTAACGGTCGATGTGAAGTGCTTCGAGGGCATAGCGGGCGATGTCGACGTTGACATGTCCGTTCCCCTTGACCTGCGCGAAGTCGCGCACACGGCGCAACAAGGCGTTGGCTATACGGGGCGTGCCGCGGCTTCGGCCGGCGATTTCGCGGGAAGCGTCGGCGTCGATCGTGACGCCCAGCAAGCGGGCCGAACGGAGCAGGATGCGTTGGAGCGTCGCCGTGTCGTAATACTCCAAATGGAGGTTGATGCCGAAGCGTGCCCTAAGTGGTGCGGTGAGCAGGCCGCTGCGCGTCGTGGCTCCGACAAGTGTAAAGGGATTCAAGTCGATCTGGATGCTCCGAGCTGCGGGACCGCGATCGATCATTATGTCGATGCGATAGTCCTCCATGGCCGAATAAAGGTATTCCTCGACCACAGGGCTCAGGCGGTGGATCTCGTCGATAAAGAGGACATCGTTGGGTTCGAGCGAGGTGAGCAGGCCCGCCAAGTCGCCGGGCTTATCAAGCACTGGGCCTGACGTGACCTTGAACCCGACGCCCAGTTCATTGGCAATGATGTTCGACAGTGTCGTCTTGCCCAATCCGGGCGGCCCGTGGAGCAACGTGTGGTCGAGAGGCTCATGGCGTAACTTCGCAGCCTGCACGAATACGCACAGATTGTCCACCACTTGCCGCTGTCCGCTGAAATCGTCGAAACTGAGGGGGCGGAGTGCATTCTCGTAGTCGCGTTCGGAAGCCACTGGCGCAGTTTGCTGCGCGCGTATGTCAAAAGTATCTTCCATCGACGCAAAGGTACGAATTTTTCGCCGGACGCCCGTCTGTTTCAGTTGCCGAGATAGAAATTCACCGTGGTGACGACACGCACCCGTTTGACGTAGGGCGTATAGCTGTCGCGGTCGCTGACGGTGAAGAGGCCCTGCGAGGCTGACTTGATCTTGCCCAACTCGCTTTCGGAGTCCTTGGCAAACTGTTCGGCGGCCTTGCGGGCGTTGTGCGTGGCCTCTTCGATCATCGCAGGCTTGATGGCGTTCAGGCCGTTGAACTCATACTGCACTTGGTTCCCGTAGTCGTTGGCACTGATGGCTATGCCCGATTTGAGCAGTTCGCCCATCCGCGACATCAGGCTGCGCGCGGCGTCGACCTTGCCGGTCACGACGGTGGTCACGAGTGTCACATTGTAACGGTCGGCCACGCGGTTTGTGTTATAGCGGTCGGCACGCAAATCGACAATCTCGGGAGCGCCCGTACTGATGTCAGTCGCGGGAATGCCATTCTCGACGAGGAAGGCGCGGATCTTGGCCGACACGTCGTTCAACTGGCCGTAGAGCGCAGGCAAATCGTTGCCGGTCGTCTTGTAGACCACCGGCCAAATGACGCGGTCGGCTTTCACTTCACGCTCGGCCAGCCCCCGGACGGCCACGACGCGTTCGCGGTTTCCCAATGAATTCAGGCCGAAATAGACAAACAGTCCTA
The DNA here is from genome assembly GCA_000431275.1 of Prevotella sp. CAG:755. Classification (GTDB taxonomy): domain Bacteria; phylum Bacteroidota; class Bacteroidia; order Bacteroidales; family Bacteroidaceae; genus Alloprevotella. Next base: position 20,477 of record HF989241.1, read on the forward strand.
ATACGGCGAGGCCGAGCGAAAGGAGGAGGGTTTCCCAAAGATAGTGTTTCATAGGACAATGACGGTTTGGTTCATAACTATGGTGAAAGCTCGCACAGGTGAATGATTTTGCGGACGGACAGTGTCCGGATTCCCGAGCAGCGGCTTCATGCACCGTATTTGTTTGCGTAAAGATACGACTATTTCGCTTGCCGCACATAGAAGCGCTAATGATTTAACGCTTTTTACGCCCACCTTCCCCAGCCGGCCTGTCGGAGAGGTGAGACGGCTGACAGTTGTTTCTGGACGGCTGACAGAAAATTCTGGACGGCTGACAGAAGAGGCGGGTGCCGGAGCGGAGGCACGCACCGGACAAAGATGCGTCCCGTCCCGCGCGACTGCCGTCACGGGGAGGGCATGCAGGGGCATAGAAAGAGGGGACCTGCTTTCGTTCGGCGAGGCCCCCTCATCTATCTTTCTGAATGATTTCAGAGTGGGTGTGAGAGAATTGAAACTAATACAGCTTCAACGTCGGGGTGTTTTAATAAAAGCAACCGTTGCGGCCATCCACAAGCGGCTTGATTTTCCAATAATTTCAGAGACGGAGCAACTCGACAATGAACGTGTCGTCCATATTACCCGTCAAGTCGACGATGCTCATGCCCTCGGCGGCAGAGTGTGAGAGCAGGACTATTTCGAGGATGACCTCGCCTTTCCGTCTCACCCAAAGGCCTTCGCCGTCTTCCGTATCCGAATCGCCGTAGGGCTGGTAACGCTGTGCGTTATGGTGGAGCAGCGAAAGGGCTTTTTCATAGAGCGGCCCGGACTCTTCGGGCTTCCCGGATCTCACCACGCGCAGGCTCTTCATCTGTGAAAGCACCTGACGGAGGTGTGGATCATTATCCGCCTCAGCCACGTTCATCACCCGCGCCATCATTTGCGGGCTGACCGTGGAGCACGTCAGTGACGTGCCTTCGGCGTAGAGCTTCATATAGCGCGAGGCGAAGTCTTCCTCCCCCTGCGCGGAGAGCGACAGGCTGGCGGCAGCCAGCAGGAGCGTCAACACCCAATGCTTCATTTGAGGCGCGGGCTTAGGGTGTCGATAGCGGCAGCGGCAGTGTCGCCTGCGGCACGGAAGCCGTCAGAGAGGCGACGCAAGGCGTCGAGGCTTTGGTCGTAAGCCACTTGCGGGTCGCTGTATGTATCGGTATAACTGTCGGGGCTGTAATCCCATGCCGGCTGCGGATCGGGAGCGAAAGAATGCTGGACGGCATTACCGAGGAGGACAACGACCGCCACACTGGCTGCGGCGCGCCACAAAGGGCGCAGGCGCACTCGCATGGGGACGCGGCGGGCGCGAACTGGCTTTTCGGCCTCGACCTTCGCCAGCACGCGACGGTCGAAATCGTCGCCCAGCGACGGCTCGCGGGCGGCCTGATCTTCGTAGTTGAACAAGGCTTTATAGCGGCGCAAGTTGGCCGGTACGTCGGACTGCCGGAAGAATGTGCGGAGAATCTCCTCTTCTTCCGGTGTCGTCGCGCAGTTCCAGTAGCGCTCCAACAGTTGTTCGATGTATCTATAATCCATAATTCTCAATCTTTTCGTAATCTTTCCGGATGCGCTGGCGGGCACGGAAAAGGGTGACCTTGACGTTGGCCTCGGTGAGGCCGGTGATGGCTGCCACCTCTTGGTAGCTCTTGCCTTCTATGTCGCGCAACTGGATGACCGTGCGCTGCATTTCCGGCAGACTGTTGATGAGTTCACCGACGAGACGCAGACGTTCGTCGTGAGTCAATCGCTCGTCGGGGGTGTAGGCTGTGTCCGTGGCTTCCTCTTCCGTCTCTTCAAGCGGGACGTTGGCTGCTTCTGACCGCCGGGCGGCATCAAGCGCGAGGTTGCGGCAGACTGTCGAGCAGTAGGCTTCGAGCGAACTGACAACGGACAACTCTTCACGACGCTGCCACACGCGCAACAAGGTTTCTTCCACAATGTCCTCCGCCTCGGCCGTATCGAGCGTTATACGCAACGCCAACCTGTAAAGCAGGTTCTTCAAAGGCAGCAGGTCTTGTTTGAAATCGATATCCTTCATTGCGCTCTATTATGATGACGGTTGAACTGCGGGAAAGTTACACAATGGACCCGACTTTTTTTGAATTTTTTCCGGATGGCCGTCCGGAGGCCCCTAAGACAGCAAGTACGCCGCGGGATGCGGGCGAGCGTTCGGGGCAACCGCCGGGGGCAGGAAAAGCGCCAGCGGTCTAAAAAAGACGGTCGCAGTGACAGGAAATCCTGCCAGCCGTCCAGAAATTTCTGTCAGCCGTCAGAGAAATTCTGTCACTGCGACCGTCTCCACAGCCTCGTCGCCCGCGGAATCCCGTCCTGCCCTGCGGTGTATCCGCCCGGACCGGCCAAGAACGGAGTCAAAGTCCGAGCCGCCGTGCGGCCTCGGGGCGCAGGCTGGAACGCACAGAGGAATATGGCAGGACAACGCGGACGACGCCCTCGGCGTAACTGCCCATCTCATAAGGCTGGAATGCGAACACTACGCCCTGTGGCATGAGAGCCGGAACGGCGGTCACACCCGTGCCGGATGCTGAGGCGTGGTCGGAAAGGATAACCGGACCATACAGACTGTCGAGGCGGGACGGCGGGACGGCTTCGCCCAACGCCCGGCTGCGGTCGGCTGCCAGACTGTCGAGCAGGAGGGCACGCACGCGGCCCAGTGCCTCGGGCCGGAAGAGGCCGGAAGCCGTCAGGGGGCGTTCCTCAGCGAGATCGTAGGTGAGATAGGTCTCAGTGTAATAACCATGGGCGCCGCCTGTGTAGCTCTGGGTGTCGCGATAGTAAGTATAATAGCCGCCTTGACGCCAGCGCAGGCTCATGGAAACGCCAACGCCGACCGGGGCGGAACTCCACGTGGCCACGGAGTCGTTAGCGGCAAAGAAATGACGACGCAGGCTGCCTCGGGCACGGCTGTAATCGTCGCGGGTATGGATGACGGGACGGAACGTCATACTGTCTTGCAAGGCCAATGGTTCCGCCACTTGTCCGAGCACCCATGTACCCATGGCATAGTCGGCGGCAGACGTGCCGATCGGTTCTTCGTAGTGCAGGCTCAGGTAAAGCGTGTTCTGCGCCCCGGCGGGATAGCCGAACACGGTGTCCATGTCCATCGTCAGGGAGCCGGTCACGACAGCCGGACGCACCGCCTCAGGACAAGCGGCGCCGAACACCCACGTTCCGGGCTGCGTCCGGGCGAGATCAAAGTCATCCTGTTCCAATCCCATCCTTGCACGGACTTTTCCGTCGGGCAAGCCTTCGTAGCGGGCCGGCCCGGAAAGGAGGCGGCGCCCTGCCTGGTCGATGATTTGCTGGTAACCGAAAGTCCCGGCAGGACTGTACATGAGGAAATAAGCCGCCGTGTCATTCCGGGTAATAAGGTTATAGATATCCTCACCCTCAGCGAGGGAATAGGTAGCCCTCCCGGCAGACAGGTCGTAGAGGTAACGCCGTCCGCCATGCGTCCAGGCTATGGCGTAGTCTGAGGGAGTAGCCTCGGACATAAAGTCGCTCATGGCCATGAGGGTGTCGAGATGAGCAATCGAATCGGCGGGCAGGCCGACTGGCATCGTGGCCGCGTCGCGGCCGCCGCATGACGTCAATACGGCTGCGGCAGAAAGGGCAAGGAGCAGGTTTTTCATTTCGGTCGGTTTGTGAGTTGTTTTCGCAAAGATAGGCTTTTCCGCCCGAGAGGTGGTCAAAAATAACGGAAAAACCGACGAAACCGGACAAAACAACGATAAAAGCGCCCTTTTCACCCAAATAAAATCCAGGCAATGCCACGAAACTTTCCTTCGGGGCATAAAAAAAGACGCACGCTGCGACAGGAAAAACAAATGCCGTGACAAAAAGAAGCCGGAACAGCGACAGGAATCCCTGAACAGCTGGCCAACTCCGTGTCCGGCCGGCTGCGCCACGCCACTGTCGGTTTGCCCGACACAGGCAGACGCGAAGCGGGCCGGCAAGCTTGATTGGCTCGCCGGCCCGCTTTGTCATGACAGGCACCGAAGCACCTGGAAATTAGTCGTTCAGCTTGGCCTTGATAAACTCGCGGTTGAGACGGGCAATGTTGGCGATGCTTTCGTTCTTCGGGCAGACGGCTTCGCAGGCACGGGTATTCGTGCAGTTTCCGAAGCCGAGCTCATCCATCTTGGCCACCATGGCTTTCGCACGCTTGGCGGCCTCGGGACGCCCTTGGGGAAGCAGGGCGAACTGGCTCACTTTCGACGACACGAAGAGCATGGCCGAACCGTTCTTGCAAGCTGCCACGCATGCGCCGCAACCGATGCAGGTGGCGCAGTCCATCGCCTCATCGGCGTCTTGCTTCGGAATGAGGATGGCGTTGGCGTCCTGAGGAGCTCCGGTGCGGACGGTGATATATCCCCCGGCCTGCTGGATCTTGTCGAAAGCCGAACGGTCAACCATACAGTCCTTGATAACGGGGAAAGCAGCCGAACGCCAGGGCTCAACAGTGATGACGTCACCGTCGTTGAAGCGACGCATGTAAAGCTGGCAGGTCGTGGCGCCCGTTTCGGTCTTGCCATGAGGCGTTCCGTTGATGTAGAGCGAACACATGCCGCAGATGCCCTCACGGCAGTCGTGGTCGAAGACAAAGGGCTCCTTACCCTCTTCGATAAGCTCCTCATTGAGGATATCAAGCATCTCCAAGAACGATGTATCGTCGGGGATGTCTTTCATCTCGCGCTGTTCGAAATGGCCAGCGTCCTTCGGACCATTCTGCTTCCAGTACTTAATCGTGAAACTTATATTCTTAGCCATTGTTTTGTCCTTTCTTGATTTTCGTGCAACTACCGTATTAATTCTTATAGTTACGAGTCTTCACCTCGATGGCCTCGTACTTCAACGGCTCCTTATACATGACAGGAGCTTTCTCGTCGGAGCCTTGATACTCCCAGCACGACACGTAGAAGCAGTTGGCATCGTCGCGTTTTGCCTCGCCGTCTTCGGTCTGGTATTCTTCGCGGAAGTGACCGCCACAGCTCTCGTTGCGATTCAGGGCGTCGTAAGCGATGAGCTGCCCCATCGTGATGAAATCGTTCAGGCGCAGTGCCTTGTCGAGCTCAACGTTGAGTCCTTCTTTCGAACCGGGCACGAAGAGATTCGTCTCGAACTCCTGGCGGATTTCTTTAAGCAGGACGAGAGCCTTTTCAAGACCTTCTTTCGTACGGGCCATGCCCACATATTCCCACATGATGTGACCGAGTTTCTTGTGGATGCTGTCGACAGATTCCTTACCCTTGATGTTCATCAGGTGGTCGATGCGGTCGTTCACAGCCTTCTCAGCGGCAGCGAACTCAGGCAGATCGGTCGAGAAGCGAGGCACGGTGATCTGATCGCTGAGGTAGTTCTGGATCGTATAAGGCAGCACAAAATATCCGTCGGCCAATCCCTGCATCAGCGCAGAGGCTCCCAAACGGTTGGCGCCGTGATCGGAGAAATTGCACTCGCCAATGGCGAACAGACCAGGGATGTTGGTCTGCAACTCGTAGTCAACCCAAAGTCCACCCATCGTGTAGTGAATTGCGGGGTAGATCATCATCGGATTGTCATAGGGAGAGACGTCTGTGATCTCCTCATACATGTCGAAGAGATTGCCATAACGCTGCTCGACGGCGTCGCGGCCCAAACGCTGTATAGCCTCAGAGAAATCGAGGAATACTGCCAGACCGGTGCTGTTGACGCCATAGCCTTTGTCACAACGCTCCTTGGCGGCACGGCTGGCCACGTCACGCGGAACGAGGTTACCGAACGCCGGATAGCGACGCTCCAAATAATAGTCGCGGTCCTCTTCGGGAATGTCGCGGCCCTGTATCTTACCTTCTTGCAGTTTCTTTGCGTCTTCCAGCTTCTTGGGCACCCAGATGCGGCCGTCGTTGCGGAGCGACTCAGACATCAGCGTCAGTTTCGACTGCTTGTCGCCATGAACCGGGATACAGGTCGGGTGGATCTGAACAAAGGCAGGATTGGCAAAGTAGGCGCCCTTGCGGTAAGCGGCGATAGCTGCGGAGCAGTTGCATCCCATGGCGTTCGTCGAAAGGAAGTAAGTGTTGCCATAACCACCCGTAGCCAAAACGACGGCGTGGGCTGCGAAACGCTCGAGCTTGCCGGTAATCAGATTTTTAGCAATGATACCACGGGCGCGGCCGTCGATGATAACGACGTCTTGCATCTCGTAGCGGCAGAACAGCTTGACGGTTCCGGCGTGGACCTGACACATCAATGCGGAGTACGCACCGAGCAGGAGCTGCTGGCCGGTCTGGCCTTTCGCATAGAACGTACGGCTTACCTGAACGCCACCGAAAGAACGGTTGGCAAGAAGGCCGCCATACTCACGGGCAAAAGGAACACCTTGGGCGACGCACTGGTCGATGATATTGGCACTCACTTCGGCCAGACGGTAGACGTTGGCCTCACGGGCACGGTAGTCGCCACCTTTGACGGTGTCGTAGAACAGGCGGTAAACCGAGTCGCCGTCGTTCTGGTAGTTCTTGGCTGCATTGATACCACCTTGGGCAGCAATGGAGTGGGCGCGGCGCGGAGAGTCTTGTATGCAGAAATTAAATACCTTAAAACCCATTTCGCCGAGCGAAGCGGCAGCAGAGGCGCCGGCTAGTCCTGTGCCGACGACAATAATATCCAGCTTGCGCTTGTTGGCCGGATTGACCAATTTCTGGTGAGCCTTGAAGTTCGTCCACTTCTCAGAGATCGGTCCCTCGGGGATTTTCGAATTTATTGTAGCCATATTCTTTTGTTTGTTTTTTTGTTTGAACGTTGGGAGGCTGCGCCAAAAGACGCGGCCGCCTGATTAGCATGCACCGCCGCAGAACGCGAATTTCAGGGCGACAACGAGGAAGAGGAGCATCAGTATCGTGGCGTACCACATGCCTACCGTTTTCCAGCGGTTGAACCAGATCTTGCCGTTCCAGCCGAGCGTTTGGAAAGCACTCCAAAAGCCATGGGTCAGGTGGAACCAGATGGCGACAAACCAGATGACGTAGAGCACCGTGAAGACGGGATTGCTGAACGTCTCGACGATGTAACCGTAACCGTCACCGGCATAGCAGGGCCCCATGTAGGGGTCGCCGATGAGTTCGGCAAACATCATGTTGTACCAGAAGTTGTAGAGGTGAAGAAGCAGACCTACGACCACGATTACGCCCAGCACGAACATGTTTTGCGAGGCCCATTCCACTTTTCCGGGACGGTCGGTCACGGCGTAGCGGTTACTGCCGCGCGCTTTCCGGTTTTGGAGCGTCAGGATGATGGCGTAGATGAAATGGATGGCCACCAAGGCTGCCAACACGAGCGTAGCGGCCACAGCATACCAGTTGGCGCCGAGCATTTCGCACACTGTGTTATAGGCTTCTTCCGAGAAGAGCGCTACGACGTTCATGCACGCATGGAACGTCAGGAACAGGATAAGCGCGACGCCTGTAACCGACATGATTACCTTTCGTCCGATTGATGAATTACATAACCACATAGAGAAATTTTTGAAATTAAGTTATTAATGTTTGAAGTTGTTCTCGTCAAGCGCAGGACTGCGACGCGTTCTCCCGGCCGGTGGCCTCCTCATTTGTGGGGATATGCGGGAGGATGTTGCAAAAGTAGTCCATTTCGCGGGAGTAGCCAAGAAAACGCCGGGGTTTTGCGATTGCCGGCATGCCGGCCTCAACCGATTTGCGTTCCGGCCGACTGGCCAAGAGCGTCGGCACGGGTGATAATGACGCGCCCTACGCCAGCCTCGACGGCTTGCAGACTGTTTTCAATCTTGGGCAGCATCCCTCCACTCACAGTGCCGTCGGCTGCCAACCGTGCGAAGTTCTCACGCGTGATGCGGGGGATAACGCTGGCCTCATCGGCCGGATCGGAAAGGACGCCAGCGTGCTCGAAACAATAAACCAGCGTCACGTCGAACCGCATGGCCAGCGCCTTGGCGGTCTCGCCGGCAATGGTGTCGGCGTTGGTATTGAGCAGTGAGCCGCAACCGTCGTGCGTCAGCGGAGCCATAACAGGCACCACGCCTGCTCCCAAGAGCATGGCGAGCATGTCGGCATCCACGCGGTCCACGTCGCCGACAAAACCATAGTCCACTTCGCCACTCACGCGGCGGTGCGACCGGATGACGTCCATGTCGGCTCCCGTCAGGCCCAACGCATTGACTCCATGTGCCTGCAAGCCGGCCACGACGTTCTTATTGACCAGTCCGGCATAAACCATAGTGACCACGCGGAGCGTCTCTGCGTCAGTGACGCGCCGGCCGCCCACCATCTGCGTAGCGATGCCGAGGCGGGCCGCCCTGTCA
>HF989241.1:28872-41107 GCA_000431275.1 Prevotella sp. CAG:755
GTCAGTAGCCGTACGCCCGCCGCCATGGACGAGCACTTTCAGTCCCGGCAGGGCGGAAAAGTCGGTCAACAGTCGGGCAAGTGCTGAAGGCTCTTCGACGATTTTCCCGCCGACTTTGACCACCGTGAGTTTCTCTTTCATGTGAGTGAGAGGCTGTTTTTCGATTTAGGGATTCTGTCTGCAAAATTACGTTTTTTTCGATAAAACCTGCAAACGCAGTGCAAAGAATTACAGCAGACACGCACGGCCGGACGGACGGCGACATGCTTCCGACGACCAGCCGTCCCGTCTTTTCTGTCGCAGTGACCGGATTTTCTGTCAGCCAGCCCGTTTTTCTTGCCTCGGAATCCGGACTCGCCGCACGGTTCCGGAAGATTCCCTATATTATAAAATGTACCTTTTACCACCCGGACTGCCGCAACCGTCGGCCGACTGGCGAATCTGTCATAATCCCGTCACAGCTCTGAAAGCGTTTCGTCACATCCTACCCCTACTTTTGCATTGTACGGACAACAGGTTTGTCTTGCGTCGGCTGTGGCCAGTGTTTCGGTAAGACACTTTACCGTATGACGAAAACCGAGCGAGCTGCGGCGACCGGGCACAGACCGGACAATTCCGGTCAGGAAAAGAATGCCACAGGCATTCAGGCCGCCCCGACGCGAAACAAAAAAATCCATCGCTGTTCCGCTCCTTGCGGACGGCACAACCATCAGTGTTAGCGAAAGCCCCGTTCCTTGTGAAAGGCGCGGGGCTTGTTTTTTCATGACGCGGGCTGTAATCGGTTACAACGACTGTCGCCACTGCCAAGGTGTCAGACCAAGCGGTATATACTGCCGGGAATCATGCGCACAATGCCACGCATCTCCAAATCAAACATGATATTGCTCACCTGCTGCACCGGTATCCCAGAACGAACTGCCAGCATATTCAGTTGCACGCCGTCTGTTCCGTTGAGCAGGCGGCAGAGTGCAGCCTCTTCCTCCGTCAGTTCGGCAAAGAGTTCGCGCTGCACTGGCTTTCCTTTCTCCTTTTTCACGGTCCATCCCATAGCCTCCGCCAAAGCTCCCCCACAGGTCAGGAGCTGCGCCTGGTTGGAAGCAATCAGGCGGTTGCAACCTTCAGAGTAAGGATCGGTCACCCGGCCAGGGAAAGCGAAAACATCGCGGTCATACTCGCCAGCCAGGCGCGCAGTGATGAGCGCACCGCCCTTACTGGCACTCTCCACAACGACGCAGGCATCCACAAGCCCCGCTACGATACGATTGCGCCGCACGAAGTTTCCTTTGTCGGGAACGGTCCCCGTCATGTATTCCGTAACGAGGCCACCGCGCGTCAGCATTTCCACAGCCGTCGTCCGGTGAACAGCCGGATAGATCCGGTCGAATCCATGAGCCAGCACAGCGACCGTACGCAGTCCTTCTGCCAACGCACCTCGGTGAGCCTGGATGTCCACGCCGTAAGCCAGTCCGCTCACTACGACCACGTCGGGCACCGTCTCGGCCAGTTCGGCGCAAAGGCGCCGAACCGTATCCTTGCCCTGCTCCGTGACGTGGCGGGTGCCCACGACGGCTACCACGTGGCGCTCCGACAGGCACGACGCCCCTTTGTGGAAGAGCACGAGCGGCGCATCAGGGCAGTTGCGCAGCCGGGCAGGGTAAGCCTCATCGTTCAGACAGCTCACGCCGATGCCCTCGCGCTGGCATAATTCCCACTCCGCCTCGGCGCGCAGCAGGGCGTCGTCACTCTGCCGCATGGCTGCCGCAACACGCGGATGAACGTCGGGCAGGAACGCGCGTAAGTCGCCGCGAGCCGCAAAGAGAGCAGTTGCCGAACCGGCGGCTTGATAGACCTGCAATGCAGCCGCAAAGCTCAATCCTTTCACCCGGGTGAGCGCCATTGCGCACACCGGTTCGGGAGGCAGCGTCATCATAGTCCAAGCAGCTTTTCAAGTTCCGCACAGGCCGAGAGACGGCCGTCGACTACGCAGACAGTGTCCACGGTCGAACGGATGACGGGTTTGTCGTCCGGAAGGCGGTAGATGTCCTGCACGAACACAATACGCAGGCCTTCCTTCCGCACCGCCAGACGCGACACAAAGCTGTCGCCGCTACGCAAAGGGGTCTTGAAAGCCATTTGAAGGCGTGCCACGACGGCGTCGATGCCCCGGGCGTGCAGATCGGCGAAGCTCACGCCGCGCGTCAGCAGGAACTCGTGGCGCGTATGTTCGATATAGTGCTGATAGTTGGCGTTGTTGACAATTCCTTGCAGGTCGCACTCATAATCGCGTACCTTCATCGTAAGTTCGAATACGTATTCCATAATTCCTTTCGTTTTTTCCGTCCGACTGTCAAGAGCGGCCGGCATTTTTCAGATACTCATAACCGAAACGGCAGCGCAGGCAGTCTTTCCGGTCGCAGTAATTGCGCCGCAGATGGACAAGCGCCTGGCTGTCGGCGGCGTTGTCCGCGTGGACACCGGCGTCGCGCCATGCACGGACAATGTGATTGTTTTCCGCTTTAAGCTGTTCGAGCAAGCTGACAGCGTGCTCACAGAGACTGTCGTCCATGCGCCATCGTCCGTAAGCAAAACAGAGCGGAACGACCGTATTGATGATCAGGAGGTCGAGCGAAGCCGTGCGCAGCGTCTTGCTGCCTCGCGGACTGGCATGGCCAAAAGCATAATGCGTCTCCCAATAAGTGCCGACCGAAACCGTCAGACACTCGCGCAGTGCGCCGACTGAGGAGGCCGCCAACAGCCGGGCGAACTCCGCCCGGCCTTCATGATAGAGCCGGGCCATCTGGGCGAGACGCACATAAGGGAAGTTCTGCGGTCTGAGGCGCAGAAAACGCCAACAGACAGGGTTCATGGGCGTCAATCCGAACTTATGGGCCAGAAAAGCATACTCCCCGCGCAAGCGGCCGAAGTATTCGTCAGGTTCAGCAGGCTCTCTGTCGAGCAAGCCGGCCTGCCCAAAGAAATAAGCCTCGACCTGGAAGAGCGAGTCGCGGTGTTTGCCGATTTGTTTCAGGTCGATGTGACGCGCCCACTCCTCAAAGGCGTCGCTATTGACGCCGAAACCGAAATTGCGGGCCAGCGTGCAGAAGCAGACATACTCCCAGTCAGCCACAGTGGTGTCGACGAGCGTCTGGATACGGGTGGCCTTCGCTTCAAGACGTTCGGCCGACAAGGCGCTCAGCCAGCTGTCGATCTCGAAACGACTGACGAGAGGCAGCACCCGGCGACACGGAGGATAGCGGTCGGCGGCCAGCAGCTCCTCATAACCCGTCAAGAGCGAGGGCGGGACAACAAGCACCACCTGCGGCAACTTCCGCCCTTTCGAGGTGGCGGCCTCAGCATCCGCCTCGCCCACGACGTGCAGCACCACGTTGTCGTAAGCCGGATCAGAGTCGTGCCCGTGACGACGCCAATCGCTGGCGTGTTCGTGGAGTTCGACATTGCCCACCCAAAGGGTGCCGCCGATGTTTACCTTAGCGTTGAAGAAATCCGGCCCGGCGTCACGGTTGGGCAAACCTGGGTCGATGACATCCACGGGCTGGCCGTCCGTTGTCTGAAGCGGAGCAAGAGGATAGAGGCGGTGCTGCCAGACGTAGTGTAAGAGCTTTTCCATGTTTCTCAGGCGGTGGATGGAAATTTATGGGGCAAAGATAATGTTTTCCCGGAAGCCGTGACAAGACCGCCCCTCGACAAAAGTCTCGTTCCGACAGTTTTGGCCTGCAAAATCGCCGGGCAACCTGCTTTCACAGACAGCCCGGCGGTTGAATGAAAAACTTACGTCAGTCGTCCAGGTCCGGCCTCCGGACGCACACCTCGTTCTCGACGATGCGCAGCCGCAACCTCACGCGTAACCACCCGCGGTTCAGAAAAACACGTTGACGGGATGCAGGCCAATTCTTGTGCTGCCATCTTTCTCAGTAAAGAAGACCTTTCCCTCGCGTGCCAGCCAGCCAATTGCAGCATAGAGGTCATTGTCGGAAAGACCGGCTCTCTGCTTCAATTCAGGGATAGCCAAAGGGACTTCCGCGCCGTTCAACAAGCGCCAAACGATCCCGGCGTTTTCGCCAATAGTTTCCAGTATCATCATAACGCACCAAGATTTAATAGGTTAAACCGCATGCAAGATAATCATTCCGATTGAAAAATGCAAAAAACCGAGCAAAAAATCAACCGCTTCTTTGTTTTTTTTAGCACAAACAACGCCGCACTTGATTAGGAGTGCGGCGTTATACGAACATGGACATAACAATTTTTTCTTATACTTTTCTCTAACGCGACGGGCATCGTCTTCGCGACGGCGACCTCATCCGTTTTCCCGCAACGACTCGCGTCGGTTCAGGCGGGCGGAAAGTGGTTGCTGTAATCATTTGCAAAGATACGGGCACGACAACTGCTCCGCAATACCCACATGTAGGGATTTCGACCACTTCCATTGCGGAACGTGCTTCCTTGTCCGGCTCGTTTGGAAGTATATGACTGAAAAGCAGGGCGGCTGACTGGAAATCTCAGACGGCTGACAAGAAAAACGGCCGCAGCGACAGGACTTTCTGTCACTGCGGCCGTTCAGGCCTGTAAGCCACCCGCCGTAAGGGAGTCGCTCAGTCGGCCGAAAAAGTGTAAGTCAAGGCAATCAGCCCGGCCACATTGCGGTCACCTCCGCTGCGGAAACGCGACAAGGAGAAGTCGCCTTCGAGCGAAAGAGTGAAGTTGCGGCTGAACTGATAGCCAGCGCCCACCTGCCATCCGGCATCGAAGCGACGGACGCCGTCGAGGCTGAACGTCTTGGCGTCATAGTAGAGCTTTTCGCTGCCGGGACGATCGGCATCGCCGCGTGTCTTTATCTTTCCGCTGACGCCGCAAGCCACATAAGGCCCGGTGTAAAGGTTGACATACTGGTTGTCGTTCGTGCGGATATAATAGTGTACGACGACAGGCAACTCGATATAGTTGGCGGTAGCCGAAGTGCTCCGCACACCGACAAGGGGATTTCCTTCTTCGTCATAGATCTGTTCGCCCTCGTCGTCACGGATGGCGACTTGCTCGTCCGGTTCTTTCCACCCCTTGCCGTAGAACACGAGCGACGGCTCCACTGTCCAATGCTGGTCGAGCTCGAATTCGTAGCCCAATCCCAGTTTGAACGCACCAACCGGGCGACTGTCCTTATAGTGCGAGGCAAGGCCGCCTCCCACTTTCAGCGTCAGGTTCTGTGCTGCCGCCGGAAGCGCACAGGCCACCGACAGAAGCATCCAGCACCACAGTCGTTTCATCGTCTTTGCTCGGCTCATGGGTCAGTCTCCGAAAAATTGCTTCCAGTCGTCCTTTTTCCCCCGACGAGCTGTGGAACGGTCCTTGGCGTCACGCTCTTTCTTCTGGCCATAGCCGCCACGGCCACGTTTCGGGCGTTCGAAGCCCCCTCCGCCCTGTTCGCGGTCGGCATAGTCCACGACGACTTGCCGCTTGCCTACCATGGCGCGTGACATCTTGCGCATGACAAGCTGGGCGTGCTCTTCGGGAACCTCGAAAAAGGAGCAGTTCGTCAAGAGGTCTATGCGGCCTATCTCAATCTGCCCTTTGACGTAACGATTGACGAGGTTGATGATTTCACGGGCGTAGAAGTTGTCGCGCTTTCCCAAATTGAGGAAAAGCCTTGTATATCCGGGTTCTGCCTCACGGGGACCGCGTTCATGCTGACGGCGGGCCGGACGTTCGGCCGCCTCCTTGCGCTTGCGTCCTTCGGCCGGTTCGACAATCTCGGGGGCATTGGCGTAATACTGCAAGAAGCGTCCGAACTCCCGGCTCACTATGCGCTTAATCAGGTCCTCCTTCGTGAGCCAGTCGAGCTTGCGATAGATTTCAGGGAGGAAGGGGGCGATCTGCTCCTCGTCTACGGCAATACGTTCCAGTTCGTCCATCACGTGATACAGTTGCTTGGTGCAGATTTCCCGAGGCTCCGGCAGGACGCCGCGGTCGAACGCCTTGCCGATCGTGCGCTCGATCTGTTTTACCTTTCCCTTCTCGCGGAGGTGGATGATGCTGATGCTGGTCCCACGACGGCCGGCCCTGCCTGTACGGCCGCTGCGATGGGTGTAGTTCTCGACGTCATCGGGCAGGCCATAGTTGATGACGTGCGTCAGTTCCTCTACGTCGAGGCCACGTGCGGCTACGTCCGTGGCCACGAGGAGCTGCGTACGGTGTTGCCGGAACTTCTGCATGGTCAGGTCTCGCTGCGCCTGTGAAAGGTCGCCGTGCAACGACTCGGCATTATAACCGTCCTGGATCAGCTTGTCGGCCACCTCCTGTGTCTCTGCACGTGTCCGGCAAAAGATGATGGCGTAGATGCCTGGATAGTAGTCGACCACGCGTTTCAGAGCGAGGTACTTGTCTTTCGCGTGAACGAGGTAGTAAACATGGTTGACGTTCTCGGCCCCCTCGTTGCGCGACCCGACGACGATTTCCTTGTGATCGTGAAGATAGTTGGTAGCGATGGCCTCTATCTCCTTACTCATCGTGGCGGAGAAAAGCAGGGTATTACGGTCGGTCGGTACGCCAGCCAAAATTTCGTCTATACTCTCCGAAAAGCCCATATTGAGCATTTCGTCGGCCTCGTCGAGCACCACGTTTTCCACTGCGTCAAGTTTGGCTACACCGCGTTTCATCAGGTCGATGAGGCGGCCCGGCGTGGCTACGATTACTTGCGCCCCGCGTTTCAGGGCTCGGATTTGGCTTTCAATACTGGAACCGCCGTAGACAGCAACGACCTGCAAACCGTCGATATAGCGGGAATAATCTTTCAGGTCACCCGCGATTTGCAGGCACAGCTCGCGGGTCGGGCTGAGGATGACGGCTTGCGTGTGGTGCTGTGCCGGGTTTACCTTTTGCAGCACGGGCAGGCCATAGGCCGCCGTCTTGCCGGTACCGGTCTGCGCCAAGGCGATGACGTCGTTGCCCGAACCGAGCAGATAGGGAATCACTTCTTCCTGTACGGGCATCGGAGTCTCGTAGCCCATTTCTTTTATTGCGCGGCGCAGCTCCTCGCTGACGCCCAGCTCTTCAAATGTTTTCAAGTTGTTTGGGAATTAAATATACAAGTGCGGCTGCAAAGTTACTGTTTTCCAAAGGAATAACAGAAGATTCGACAGAAAATCGTATTTCTCCGGCGAAAATCAGGAAACCGGCATGGCGGACGCGACGCAGCCATCGCGAAGCACAAGACGGGCTTCGGGTCCCATGTTGAAAAGCAAGTCGACTATGCTCAGGTTAGGCAGGAAGCCCTGACGCTGCGCGAAAACCTGGTAGTAAGGCACAGCGGAAAATGCGGTATCGGCCTCGTAAGACTGCTTGGGGCGGATGGACTCGCGCAGATCGGTGACAGTCAAGCCGGACTCTGCGCCCGTTCCTTCTGTCAGCCGTCCCGTAAGTTCTATCAGCCGACCTGATTTTTCTATCAGCCGTCCTGTCATTTCTATCAGCCGTCCCTCACCGGCCGATGCGTCGAGATAAGACGCAGTCGTTATGACTGGCGTGTCCAGCGCCAGCAATGCGCACACAGTGCGCCGCAGGCCATCGTTGAAGTCGACGAGGAAGTCGAACCGCCGCTCATAGAAATGACGGAAATCGTCGGCATAGTATTCGAAATAGGGACTGTTTTCGTACGCACTGGTGAGGGCTTGCCAATGAAGGTGACGCCAGTTGCCGTGGTCGCTGATCCGCACGTCGCAGGTCGGCGTGTGGGGCGACGGACGGTTCTCGACAGGTACCGTGAGGGGGAGCGGACCGCCAGGACCGGCTATGACACAACGGTTGCGGTAGGTCTGCTTGACATAGTGGTCGTGACGCTCCTCGACAACGCAGTCGGCAGCATAAATCTTGGTATAATACTGCACCGGAGCCAGGTAGGCCGAAGTGAGCAGGACGGCATTTGTCATAGCGGAAGGAAGAAACGGTCAGTACGGAAACGGCGTCCCACGTGCAGGCTGTCGTTGAGAGAATAACTCACGCAGAAGGCGCGCCCCACAAGAGCCGACGCGGGAACAAGACCGTAGCCCAGGCTGCCAGAAAGCCAATAATAGTCCTGCCGGAAGCAGACACTGTCCAGACGGTGTCCGTCAAAGCGCAACGCACTGTCCGACACAAGCACCACGTGGAGGCTTTCGTGGCGACGGAGGGTGTTCCAAAGCAAACGGGCGTTCCAAGCCGTTACGCCGACACGGCTGCCAGCACCCGGAACCGGTATGGGGCGGGCGTCTGTCGTCGTGCGCCCCGGAAGCAGCGTACAACGCCGGACGTCGAGCCAGAGCGTGTCGCCGGGCACGGCCACTACTCGTCCGACCCGGACGGGACGACGGTCGGCCGGACCGTAGAGCGAAGGATCGTAAAACGCCACATATTCACCACGGACAGGCTGACCGGAACCCACACGGCTGTACCCCCACCACCGTTCGCCCGGCACACGCCAACCATAGGCCATACGGTTGACTAGGACACGGTCGCCCGCACGAAGCGCATCGCCGTCCGTGTCGGTCACCCGATATTGCGTGACAAACAGGCAGCGCACGACCACGGCCAAAAGCAGGGCCGTGAGCAACAGGGAGAGTATCGTCAGCGTGCGGCGCATTGTCTTTATGGTTTGTCGGGACGGAAAGTGTGGGCCTCAGCCGCCGGAACAAGTCGGAACGGCTCAGACGTCGCCCACCCACTTCAACAGGCGGTCCCAACGTACGTGGCCATCAAACCAGCCATAGTCGGGGTCGAGCGAGAGCCAGATGAAGAGAGGCTTACCGACGACATGGTCCTCGGGCACAAAGCCCCAGAAACGGGAGTCGGCCGAGTTGTCGCGGTTGTCACCCATCATCCAATAATAGTCCATGCGGAAGGTGTAGCTGTCTGTGCGTTGGCCGTTGATGTATATCTGTCCGTCTTTCACTTCAAGGCGATTGCCTTCATAAACGCGGATGGGGCGTTCGTAGATGGGCAGGTTGTCGAGCGTGAGACGGAGGGTCTCACCTTTGGCAGGAATCCAGACGGGACCGTAGTTGGCTGTAGTCCAACCCGTCACTTTGTTCTGCGGATAGAGGGCTACGCCGTAGCCTTCGGTCGGGCTGATGGAGGCTACAAGGTCCGGGCGCGATTTGAGCGTCGCTAAGTTGGACTTGGTCAGTGGCATGACGCGCGTCATGCCATCGGCAGACGCCGAACGCGACAGGTCTTCCATCGAGATGCCCAGGCTGCGTATCATGTCTTCGGGCAGTCCGGCGCGAAACGTCACCTCGTAGAAATACTGCACATCGGCATGGTCGGGATTGAGCCGCCCGTCAAGATAAACGGCGTTGTCCTTGATTTGAAGCGTCTGGCCGGGCAGCCCCACACAACGCTTGACATAGTTTTCGCGGCGGTCAGTCGGCCGGCTCACCACCTCTCCGAACTCGACGGGGTTCTGCGTGATGTAGTCACGGCCGGCGGCATAACGGCGCCGGAAGACGTCCTGCTGCGCCTCGTAGGACATAGAGGCCGTCACGGTGTCGGGCACGAGTTCCGCACCTATCTGATAGACCATGCCATAAAAGTCCTGATCCTGATAGTTGAGCGCCACAGTGTCGCCGGCAGGGTAGTTGAACACCACGATGTCGTTGAGCTTGACCTCTCCCAGCCCATCAACACGACGGTAGTCCCAATGAGGATTTTCGAGATAGCTCTTGCAACCGAGTCCGGGTATGGTGTGTTGGGTCAGGGGGAGCGACAGGGGCGTCTGGGGTATGCGCGGACCATAGCTGAGCTTGCTCACGAGCAGGTAGTCGCCGGTGAGAAGGGTCTTTTCGAGCGACGAGGAGGGAATGACGAAGTTCTGGAAAAAGAACTGGTTGAGGAAGTAAATCGCCACAAAGGCGAAGACAATCGCGTCGACCCAGCCCATGGCCGCACGGGCCGTCTTGTTTTTCAGGTTCTTCCACCACGACCACGGGATAAAGCGTGTGATGTAAGCGTCGATGATGAACGGCACGACGATCAGCCCCCACCACGATTCAACCCAATAGAGGAAGAGAAGGTAAAGGGCTGTATAAACGACGCACTTTACGATGGAGGATATCTTGACAGGTTTCATCGCTTCGGCCGGAGTTAGAAATTGAACAAATCGCTCATCGTGAGCAGGCCGGAGTGGACGGCGGTGAACTCAGCAGCCAGGACGGCGCCCAAGGCGAAGCCACGACGCGAATGGGCGTCGTGAGTGATGGTGATGGCGTCGGCCTCGCTGTCATAGCAGATGCTGTGGATGCCCGGGACCTCGCCACGGCGGATACTGTTGATGCGCAAGGCGTCGGCGGGGGTGTCTTTCGTGCCTTCGACAGAGCCGTCGGCATGGCGGAACTCGCCCTTGACCCAACGGTCCTTGCGCTCGAGACGGGCGACGATGTCCTCGGCCAGCGTGATGGCCGTTCCGCTCGGCGCGTCGAGCTTATGGACGTGATGCACTTCTTCCATCGTTACGTCGTACTCGGCGAAACGGTTCATAATCGAAGCGAGGTATCGGTTGACAGCACTGAATATCGCCACGCCAAGTGAGAAATTGGACGCCCAAAAGAGCGTGTGCCCCTCCTCGGTGCAGAGACGGCGCACGTCATCGCCGTGTTCGGCCATCCAGCCCGTGGACCCGCTCACCACCTTTACACCATGCGAAAAGGCACGCAGGTAGTTGGCGTAAGCAGCCGTCGGAGTAGTGAACTCAATCGCGACGTCAGCGGCGGCAAACGCCGGGCTGTCGAAGTCTTCCTGATTGTCGAGGTCGATGATGCACGTGATCTGATGTCCGCGCGCTTTTGCTATCTCTTCGATCATACGGCCCATCTTGCCGTATCCTATCAATGCAATTTTCATGAGAGTGACAGATTTACCGCACAAAGATAGTTTTTTTTTTCGAGGCGTACCCATTTCGCCACGGATTATGGCCAAACGACTGTTTTCACCGACGGATTTCAGCCGGACTGTCCCTCTGAAAACGGGACGGCTGACGGTTTTTCCTGTCAGCCGGATAGGAATTTCTGTCAGCCGTCCGGGAAACCCTATCCCTGCGATTGGAAAATCCGGCACGCCTGTCGTTCCACCACGAGATGCGAAACGCCACACCCGCACGTACTGCGTGCGGCACGGCGGCCGGACAACATCTCCGGTATCACTCCGACAGCGTAGCGCTGGCATCGCCGCCCTCACGGACAGCCAGGACGGCATCGATGTTGCGGCGGAGGCCCTCGAACTTGGCGCGCTTGACAGCGCTGCCGCGGAAGAGGCGCCGATAGTCGTCGGGGGTGAGCCGCGCCCATGCCTTGGGCGTCATCGCAAGGAAGTCGTCCGAGGGGCGGAAGTCGGGCACGGTGGTCGGCACGGCGTGGCGGTTGTGCGGACAAGCCTGCTGACAACGGTCGCAACCGTAAAGGCAACGCCCCATGGCAGCCCCCGTACCGGGCGGCAGTGGACCGCGGTTTTCAATGGTCAGGAAGGAAAGGCAGCGGCGGGCGTCGAGGCCATGCCTGGGGTCGAGGGCGCCCGTCGGACAGGCCGACAGACAGGCGCGGCATGAGCCGCAACCGTCGGGGACGGGGCGGTCATAAACATCGGCAGGGATCGTAAGGATAAGTTCAGCCAAAAAGAAATAACTGCCGCAGCCAGGGATGATCAGCTGGGCGTTCCGCCCCCACCAGCCTATGCCGCAGCATACAGCCCAATAACGCTCGTCGACAGGACCGGTGTCGCAGAACCCGCGCCCCAATTCGTCGGGCGCGAGGCCGGCGTCCGAGGCCAGCTCGGCAAGCAGGCTGCGAAGACGGGAACGGACGACATCATGATAGTCGCGGCCATAGGCGTAAGCCGCGAAGTCGAAAGCCTGCGGACGGCAGGCCGGGTAATAATTCAAAGCCAGACTGACCACCGTGCGGGCTCCGGGCACGACACTGCGGGGGTCTGCGCGCATGGCGGCATGGCGGACAAGATAGTCCATCGAGGCATGGCGGCCGTCGGCAAGCCATCGGGCAACGTCAGCCTGGCGGCGAGCGTCGACTGGACCAGCCTCGGCAAGGCCGCAGGCATCGAATCCATGACGGCGGGCAGCAGCCTTGACAAGGGAAGCGGAAAGGATGGAAGCCATGACTGCGACGAGGCTATACGGTTCAGAAGACCTTCATCGCATAACCCTGCGACTGCAACCACTCGATAGCGCGCGGAAGAGCGTAAA
>HF989241.1:41163-56981 GCA_000431275.1 Prevotella sp. CAG:755
GAAAAGTAATGATACTGCCGTTGCGTGCATACCGCCTGACGTTGAGCAGGACGTCCCTGCCGTTGAGGCGTGTCGAATAGTCGCGCGTGACAAGATCCCACATGATAACGCGGTAGTGCATACGCACGGCGATGTACTGCTCCCACTTCATCCATCCGTGGGGCGGGCGGAACAAGTCGGTCTGCAAGAGTTCATTCGCCTTGTCCACATTGCGCAGATAGCCACGGATGCCGTGGCGCAGGCCGCCGATGTGGTTGAACGTATGGTTGCCCAAGCGGTGGCCGCGGCCGCGCACCATCTCGAACACATCGGGATGCTTGCGCACGTTGTCGCCGACCATGAAGAACGTCGCTTTGACGCCATAATGGTCAAGCACGTCGAGCACCCACGGCGTTACCTCTGGAATGGGGCCGTCGTCGAACGTCAGGTAGACAGCCCTTTCGCGCGGGTCCATCCGCCAGATCGCCTTGGGATAAAGCCAGCGAAGCCAGACAGAAGGTTGTTCGATAATCATAAACAGGCTGGACAAAAAAAGAACCAGGTGTGGAGGCGCCGGCCACACTGCGGGCACGCACTCCACACCTGGATGGGATTAGTTGGGCTGTATGGCCATCATCAGCATCGGTCCGATGCGTCCGTCGACCATACCTTTCACGAATTTCTCGTACTCTGCCGCATGTTTCGATCCGCAGTCGCGCAAACCGTTAGTGACGGCCGAGAGGAAAATGTACTGTCGATAGCAATCCGTAGCATAGGTGCGGAGACGCTCGTCACTGAGAGTGTTGTACCAGTTCACGTACTGGCGGCAGTTCTTGCCTATGGCGAGCAGAATGCGCTCGGCTTCCTGAGGTTTTCCCGCAAGACGCCATGCGGCGGGCAGCATGAAACGATTGTCAGAATAACTAAGGCCAACGCTTACGGGGTCGTAAGGCACGTTGTAGGACGGAATCATCTTCTTTCCATATTCCAAGAGTTTCAACGCCTCGTCTTTCTTGCCCTCGCGGATAAGCTGCATGGCAGTCTGCGAGAGGACGTTGCGGTGCGTGTAGCACATACGCATCACCGTCTCGTCGAGGTAGAGTCCTTTCTGGTCAATTCCGCCGAACTTGAAGCGGTTCATGAAGTTGTCATACATACGGTCGGCGTCGATGACTTGCCCGCCTGTGTTGAACGGCGTAATGCGCGAGGCGAGGCCTTCCTGGATGAGATAAGGCGTCAGACCGGCGTGGTTGCTCTCTCCTACGGTGATGGAAATGTACAGGGGACGCGTCCAATTGCTCTGTGCGAGCATTTCGTACATCATAGCTTGCGCCTTCGTCACGTAGCTTTTCGAGATGCGGATCGGCATGACCGAAGGAATGGAATCCTTGCCGAACGGAAGCTTCATGCCGGAACGGAGGATGGCTTCTTTGTCGACTTTCACCACGACACTGTCTGTCGGGAAGAAACCTATCTCCGGATTGCGCACAAAGTTGTCGAGAATGAATTTCAGGTCATACGGATCAACGCCCGGTGTCACCGACTTCATCTCGTCGAGCTCGGCTTTATAGCGGGGCAGGACGCGGAAGATGTCGTGCTGCCCATTGTCCACATACTCGTAGCGTTTCCACGTAATAGGAAGCGAGGGCGAATCATAGGCCGGGCGACGCATCTGGTCGATGTACCAGTCGGTCTGCAAGTAAGAGAGGTTGCAGACACGGGCGTCGGTGCGGACACCCTCGGAGTCCTGATTGTACCACAAGGGGAAGGTGTCGTTGTCACCGTTGGTGAAGATGACCGGTCCGCCGCTGTCGGGGAGCGACATGAGGTAGTTCGCGCCGAAATCGCGACAGGTGTAGCGTCCCGAACGGTCGTGGTCGTCCCACGTCTGGCTGACCATCTGCAACGGAACGCAGAGGCAGACCAACGAAGCGATGACGGCGGCCGGCATACGACCGACTTTCAAACGTTCGAGACCGCGGGCAACAGCTGCCACGCCGAGACCGATCCAAATGGCAAAGGC
Organism: Prevotella sp. CAG:755; assembly: GCA_000431275.1. Taxonomy (GTDB): domain Bacteria; phylum Bacteroidota; class Bacteroidia; order Bacteroidales; family Bacteroidaceae; genus Alloprevotella. Next base: position 43,166 of record HF989241.1, read on the forward strand.
ATAGAACGAACCGGCGTAGGCATAATCACGTTCACGCGGTTCATTCGGCGTCTGGTTCAGGTAGAGCACAATGGCGATACCTGTCATGAAGAAGAGGAAGAACACCACCCAGAATTGCTGGATGCCCTTTTCTCCGCGGAAAGCCTGCCAGAAGAGGCCCAGCAAGCCGAGGATGAGCGGCAGGCAATAGAACACGTTGTGCCCCTTGTTGTTTTTCAACACATCGGGCAGGGCGTCCTGGTCGCCGAGCCGGGCATTGTCGATGAACGAGATACCCGTCAGCCAGTTGCCGTGCTCCAACTCGCCACGCCCTTGCAGGTCATTCTGACGACCGGCAAAGTTCCACATGAAATAACGCCAGTACATGAAGTTCAGCTGGTAGGAGAAGAAGAAACGGAAGTTCTCCAACTGCGTCGGCATCTTTACCGTATAAGTCTCACCGTTAGGATAGGTGCCCACGACGTCGTGCCCCTCCACGCCGCCAAGCCATGCCTCGTAGTCAGCGGCGTGACCGGAATCATGCATACGGGGGAAGAACATGTTCTGGGCGTACTTGTATTCTCCGCGGTCGCCCACCGTTTCATAGCGGTCGGGCTCGTCGGGATTAACCTTCTCATGGCGAACAATGATAGGCGAGCCCTTTTTACGGACGGGGTATCCGTCGTCGCCGTATTCCAACTCGGAAGTATAGGCCTGTCCATAGAGGAGCGGCTTGGAGCCATACTGCTCACGGTTCAAGTAGGAGCCGAGCGTGAAGACGTCCTCGGGCGAGTTCTGATCCATGGGAGGATTGGCTGTCGACCTGATCACGATGACGGCATAGGAAGAATAGCCTATCATAATCATGAGCATGCAAAGCAGCGCCGTATTCATGAAGCGCGCTTTCACCAGATAGCTCTTAGCCTCACGGCGATACATCAGCAGCCAGCCTATGGCGCAAAGGATGAGCAGGCCGACGATGATGCTGCCCACGCTGTAACCGAAGAACGGGATGCCAAGCAAGCCGACTGAAAGCACGAACGAGAGCATCATCCGCCGGCGGTCGCGGCATACGTAGCTCTCATAGACGCCCCAGACGACGCAGGCGGCCGAAAGGATGATATAGATGATCAAACCGGTGTTAAAGCTCATGCCGAGCACATTGACGAACAGAAGTTCAAACCAGCCTCCCACTTTTACGATACCTGGGACAATGCCGTAGAGCACTAAGGCGATAATCACGACCGATATGGCCAGTGCTACCAGAGAGCCACGCGCGGTCGGGTGCTCGGCACGGCGGTAATAGTAGACAAGCACCAAGGCACAAATACAAAGGAGGTTGAGCAAGTGGACGCCGATGGAGAGGCCCACAAGGTAGGCGATGAGCACCAGCCAGCGGTCGGAATGAGGCTGGTCGGCGACTTCTTCCCATTTAAGGATGAGCCAGAACACCACGGCGGTGAAGAGCGACGAAGAGGCATAGACTTCGCCCTCGACGGCGGAGAACCAGAATGTGTCGCTCCACGTGTAAGCCAACGCGCCCACAACGCCGCAACCGACGATGAGCACCATGTGTGCGGCGCTGTCTACGACGCCGCCGGGACACAGCAGTTTGCGCGCGAGGTGCGTAATGCTCCAAAACAGGAACAGTATACACCCGGCCGAGAATAGGGCCGACATGAGGTTCACCATCATCGCCGCTTTCGACGGGTCGTCGGTGAAAAGCGTGAAAAAGTTACCCATCAACATGAAGAAGGGTGCGCCGGGCGGGTGGCCGACTTCCAGTTTATACGCTGTGGTGATGAACTCGGGACAATCCCAGAAGCTGGCCGTCGGCTCGATTGTGGAGCAATACGTGAAAGCGGCGACGGCAAAGATAAGCCAACCAACAATGTTGTTGACCAGTCTGTACTGTTTCATAAGCGGAGTTCGCTGTTTTTTTATGAGTGGATTTATGATTTCAGTCGGTGTCATAGCACTATTCCGGGCAAAAATACGCAGAATTTTCGGGACAGGCGTAGAATTCGGACTTTTTTGAGAATTGCCGGCTACGGCGGGAGCAAAAAGGCTCAGCCGTTCTGTATTTTCTGTCAGTTATTTAGAAATTCCTGTCAGCCGTCACGTTCCGACGGGCTGCCGGTTTGTGGAAACGGGTAGCCGTCACGACAATCACCCTGCCATGGACGTCATTCATACAGCACTGCCCAGGAAGGCACCTGCCCCATTCAGTCCCGCTCCGTCACCCGGCGGTCGACATGGACGACGCGACAGGCGGCATAGTCTATGGCGGCAGGATTGTGCGTCACGAGCACCACGGCCTTGTGGTGGCGGAACGCGCGGAGCCGGCCGTATAGCGCTTCACGGTGTTCGGCGTCCAAATATGTGTCAGGCTCGTCGAGCACAAGCAGGTCGGGCGACGAGACCACGGCCCGTGCATAGAGCACGCGCTGCAACTGCCCGCCGCTAAGTTCGGACACAAGACGTCCCGACAGTCCGTCGAGCTGACATTCCGTGAGCACTTCGTCAACGCGTGCGCGCTGCGCCGCCGTAAACGGCCGCCAGAAAGGCTTCCGGCAGTTAAGGCCCGAGAAAACGATCTCGCGCACCGTGACGGGAAACTGACGGTCAATGCGTTGATACTGGGGCTGATAGCCCATCACAAGACAGGGCCGGCGCCACAGCACGCCGCCAGCAGCCTTTTTCAAGCCGAGAATCATGCGCACGAGTGTCGTCTTTCCTCCTCCGTTCGGCCCGGTCAGGGTCACGAAGTCTCCCTCTGATAGGGTCAGGTCAACACCCTCCAAAACCGTCCGCGCTCCGTAGGCGGCCGAAACACCCGCAAAGCGGACTAACGTGCCTTCACTTCTTTCCATGAGCTATCTCGTAAGCCACGCGGGTCATCTCGCCGGGCCAGTCATACGCCAACGGGTCGACCGTCGCCACCCGGGCACCGACGTCGCGGGCTATCTGACTGACGGCCGAGGGATCGTATTCTTTCTGTACGAGCACCACCTCGACCTGCTCGCTGCGGCAGCGGCTGACCAGACGGCGCAACTGAGCCGGAGTCGGCTCACGGCCTTCACTCTCGATGCTGATCTGCCGCAGGCCGTAGTCACGGGCAAAATGGCCAAAGGCCGGGTGATAGACAAGGAAGCTGCGATGACGTACGTCAGCGAGTATGCGGCGCACCACGCCGTCGACACTGTCGATGCGTGCCGTCAGGCTGTCAAGGCGTCGCCGGTAGTCCGGCGTGCCGGCCGAATCAAGTTCACAAAGAGCCCGACAGATGTTACGGGCTATGACCCTGGCCCCTCCCGGCGACGTCCAAGTGTGCGGGTCGGTCACGGTGACCATCCGCACGGTATGACGGCGTTCCTCGCGAACGGGTTCAATGCCCTCCGAGGTGTCATAGACTTTCAGGCCGGGAGCGTTGTCGACAAACTTGGCCATCCACGTCTGTTCAAAACCGAGTGTGCCTACGCGGAAATAGGCCACGCTGTTGTCGAGGTCGACGAGCTGCTGAGGCGACGGCTCATAAGTTTCAGGACTGCTGCCACCCGGCACCATTGTCACAACTCGCATACGGTCGCCTGCTATCTGTTCGGTGAAGTAGCGCAGCGGTTCGATGCTCACCACGACGACAGGCCGGTCGCCAACAGGCACCTGCTCGCTCCGGCACGCAGTCAGACAGCACACGATGAACAGGCTAAGCCATAGGGAAAGATGTCGTATTTCCTTCATTACTCACACATTTAATATAAAGAGACAAGGAACACCACGGCGTAGTAACGCAATCCCTTGCCGATGAAGATGGTCAGCACGGAAGGCAGCCAACTCACACGCAGGTAACCCATCGCCACGGTAATCAGTTCGCCGACGACAGGCACCCAGCTCAACAGTCCGCCCCAGGCACCATAGCGGTGCACCCATCGCCGGCCGCGGTCCAGCTTGTCGGGCGTGACGCGGGCGAAACGCGCGATCCACTCCTCCCGGCCCAGTCGCCCGATGCCGTAGTTGAGCAGGCCGCCCAACGTGTTGCCTAACGTGCCCCACAAGACAAGCCCCCAAGGGTCGGCACCCCCCAACTGGAGCGCAGCCATTACCACCTCAGAACTGAACGGAAGAATGCTGCCTGCCAAAAAGGCGGAAATGAACATCCCCAACTGTCCGTGCTGAATCAGAAAGTCGACAAGGGTATCCATGGTGCAAGATGATTAAACACGGACAGGGCGACAAGCAACACCAGCGAAGCAACGAACCAGACGTTCATGCCCCAGCCACGCGCCAGAGCCAAGTAGTGGCCGACAATCGGCGACGACGTCAACACGTAGAGAGGGAAAAGCACGGCATAGTGCTGCGGTTGGGCGATGAGGAGCACTGCCATGAGGAGCGCCTGCGTCGTCAGAAGCCTATGGTACATGCGGACGCGGATCTTGTCGTTGTACGAGGTGCGGCTGAAGTGGCCAGAGGCGATCACAAGATAGAACGTGAGGAACCCGAAACTGACCGCGACAGGCAGAGGAACACTACCGTAGTCCGGAACAGCAAATTCGCCCAGTCCAGACAGGAATCCGAACGCCGTGTCAAAACGATTCTGCCACGCGGCATATCCTCCGTAAATCCAGTAGGGCAACGTCAGTCCCACAATGGCGGACGACCAGACACGGAGGCCGTAGACACGCAACCGCACAAACATGGCTCCCCACAGGAAAGGCACGAAGTAAAGCCACTGAGGGAAGAAAAAGCTCCCCACGCCGAGGAAGACAAATGCATGGAACACGTCGGACTCGGGACGTGGCTTCTGATAAGCCCGGAAAAGGAAAGAATAAAGCCCCAACGCACAGGCGGCCGGAACGAGCGCAGTGCCCCAACCGGCCATGAACGGACAGGCCGCCGCAAAGGCAAGCATCCACGCGCTGATGAGCCTGGAACGGATGCGCAGCAGCATGAACGCATCGTTCCACCAGGCGACAAGTATTCCAGTCACAGCCGTCCCTGCGAGTGTCCCGCCGACTGCAAGCGTAGGCGGGACACTGAAAAGCCATGACAGCACGAGCCACACCATCGCCACACTGAGCGTGGCGCTCGACGTGGCGACGCGATGTTGGAACGTATGTTCGTACATGTTCAGCGCTTTGACAGGTCAGACGTGGCGGGCAACGCGGAACTCAGGCACCGAGGTCGCGGCCGATATCGGTACGGAAGTATTTTTTCTCGAACTGGATGGTGCGTGCTCCCTCCATGGCACGGCCGAGCGCTTCGCCGAGCGTCGCACCATAGGCACTTGCAGCGATGACGCGTCCGCCCGACGTGACGAGCTGTCCGTCTTTGAGTGCTGTCCCGGCGTGGAAAACGACGCAACCCTCAGGCTGGGCGTCGGTGATGGGGTAGCCTTTGTCGTACGCGCCGGGGTATCCGCCAGACACGCACATGACACAAGCGGCAGCGCGAGGGTCGAACTGCACGCGGCGTCTGTCGAGGTCACCGGCGGCCACGCCTTCGAAAAGGTCGACCAGGTCACTCTTCAAACGCAGCATAACGGTCTCCGTCTCGGGGTCGCCCATACGACAGTTGTATTCTATGACCTTCGGCTCGCCCGCACAATTAATCAAACCGAAGAATATGAAACCTTTATAGTCCAGCCCTTCGGACGCAAGCCCCTCGACAGTCGGGCGCACGATACGCTCCTCCACTTTTTTCATCCAGGCCTCATCGGCAAACGGAACGGGCGACACACTGCCCATGCCGCCGGTGTTCAGCCCCGTGTCGCCCTCACCGATGCGCTTGTAATCCTTGGCTTCGGGCAGAATGGCATAATGCGTACCGTCGGTCAGGGCAAACACAGAACACTCGATACCATCGAGGAATTCTTCAATCACGACGCGCGACGAGGCCGTACCGAACATGCCGCCTAACATTTCGCGGAGTTCGCGCCGCGCAGCGTCGAGCGTATCAAGGATAAGGACGCCTTTTCCGGCACAAAGACCGTCGGCTTTCAACACGTAAGGCGGACGAAGCGTCTCTAAGAAACGACAGCCTTCTTCCACTTGCGTGCCATCAAACGTTGCATAAGCAGCCGTCGGGATACCGTGGCGCTTCATGAAGCCTTTGGCGAAATCTTTTGACCCTTCGAGCATCGCACCTGACTTGGAAGGACCGATGACAGGCACGTCGGCGAGCGTGTCGTTCGCTTTGAAATAATCGTAGATGCCTTTGACGAGCGGATCTTCGGGGCCGACCACGACCATATCGACGCCGCGCGTCGTGACGAAACGGCCAATGGCTTCGAAGTCGTCGGCCTTGACAGGCACGTTCTCGCCGACTTGCGCCGTTCCTGCATTGCCCGGGGCGATGAAGAGTTTGTCGACTTTTTCGCTTTGGGCGATTTTCCATGCCAAGGCGTGCTCTCGGCCGCCGCTGCCTAACAATAGAATTTTCATACGCTTTATCCGTTTTTATATTCTATCCGCAAAGATAGTTTTTTTTCAGCCTCCGACAAAACGGACTTACCTCCAACCACAAGCCAGCCTGCGACGGAAAAAACGGAACGGCTGACAGGAATTTCTAAATAACTGACGGGAATCACGGGATGACTGACGGGAATCACGGGATGGCTGACATTGAAAATACCCTGCCGGACAGGACGTAAGACTGGACGACAAAAGGACACGGAGCAGCTATCCCGACGGACGGAACCGGCACAAAGCGTCCCCCTCCGGACTGGCCTGAGCGAGCCGGAGAGGGACTGTATGCGCCACAAGCGCCGCAACGGACGCGGTCGTCTGTGTGATTATTTCAGATAGTCGTCAAAGTAACGCGTAATGCGTTCATGGAGGTGCACCATGTCCTTGCCGTACATATTATGGCCCTGTCCGGGATAGACAAAGAAGTCTGGCTGCGTACCGGCGTCCTCACATGCACGCAGGAAAGCCAACGAATGTTGCGGAACACAGGTCGGGTCGTTATAACCGATGATAACCTGCAGACGTCCGCGGAGGTTCTTGGCCTTGCCGAGGAGACTCGACGAAGCATAGCCCTCGGGGTTCTCCTGCGGAGTGTCCATGTAACGCTCGCCGTACATCACCTCGTAGTACTTCCAGTCAATGACCGGCCCGCCAGCCACTCCGACTTTGAAGACGTCGGGATAGGAGCACATAAGGTTAGTGGTCATGAAACCGCCGAACGACCAGCCATGCACGCCCAGCCGGTCAGCATCGACATAAGGCAGGGTCTTCAAAAATTCTACGCCCCGGAGCTGGTCTGCCATTTCGACGTCGCCGAGGTGACGGTATGTCGCACTTTCAAAAGCAAATCCGCGACGGCTCGATCCTCTGTTGTCGAGCACGAAAACTACGTAGCCGCGTTCAGCCATATAGACCTCCCAGCCGCGGACCATATAATTTCGCGTGGCCTCTACGTTGCGGATTCCGGGACCGCCGTAGACGTAAACGACCGTAGGATACTTTTTGTTCGGGTCAAAGTTTGTCGGCTTCACCAGCCGGTAGAAAAGGTCGGTCGAGTCGTCGGCAGCCTTGATCGTGCCGCTCGTGATTTCGGGCACATCGTATCCCGCCCAAGGGTCGGTAGCTGTAAGAAGATTGACGGCTTTGCCGGTCGCGGTGGCCGTGAGGTCAATCTTTCGCACGACGTCGGGCGAGCTCCAAAGGTCGCGGACGAAAGCACCCGAAGCCGACAGGCTGGCATTGTGGCAACCCGTACCGCCATCAAGGGCTGTGCGCTTGCCGGTGGCGACATCGACAGCATACAGGTTGGCCTGAATAGGCGACGCCTCGGTCGACGAGATGATGAGGCTCTTCCGTTTGACGTTGAAACCGAGCAGATCGAGCACCACGAAGTTACCCTGGGTGAGTTGGCGTATCTCTTTGCCGTTTGTATCAAAGAGGTAAAGATGGTCATATCCGTCACGCTCGCTCTGGTAGACAAACTTGCTGTTATCCCAAGGCAGGAAGACAATCGGATGCTGGGGATGAACATACTTGGCGTTGCGCTCGGTGTAGAGCACGCCCTTACGCCGTCCCGTGGCAGCATCATAGGCAACCAGTTCGGCCTTGTCCTGCGTACGGGGAAGCTCTATCATGTAGACGGTGCGCTCGTCGGGCGACCAAGCGATGTTCGTGAAATAACGGTCAGTCGGATCGCCCGCATCGAGGTAGACAGTCTTCTGCGTGGCAGGGTCATAGACGCCCACAGTGACCTTGTGGCTCGTCATGCCAGCCATGGGATACTTGTCGGGAGCGTAGCGGGCGGGGCGGTCTGTGATGTCGACTTGCGGATAGTCGGTCACCATCGACTGATCCATGCGATAGAACGCAAGGAAATTGCCTTTGGGACTCCAAAACGTGCCTTTTGTAATGCCAAACTCATCGCGGTGTACGCTCTGTCCGTACACCAGTTCACGCGAACCGTCGGTTGAGACGGCTTGCTCACGGCCATCGGCCGTCATGACGTAGAGGTTCCAGTCACGTACATAGGCTTCGCAGCGCGAGGCAGAGCAGAAGTCGGCATGGGTGGCTCCCCCGACGCGTGGCTGACGCCAGACAACCTCTTTGTCACTCCAATCGTAAATCAGGTTTTCCTTCGAGGTGCGCACGAAAGCTTCGGTACGGTCGCCGTCAGGGAAGGTGACATAATAGAGACTGCGCACCTTGTCCTTCTCGTCGAGACCGGCGGCACGGTTGAGCTCATCGAGCGTGAAGAGGGTCTTGGGATAAACCTTACGCCCCTTCTTGTCGGTGAGGAGGGAGCAATCGTCAGTATCAAGACTGACCAAGACGTCGCCCCACCACTCAGTGTGAAGATTGGCTGGCTGCAAATTCCAGAAGTTACTGCCTCCGGAGAGCAAGTCGTCGAGGGTGAATGTCTTCTTGGTCTGGGCAGTGTTCGGGATGGCCATGAGCAGAAGCAGACAAGTAAGAATCGTTTTAATCTTCATAGCGTTTCTTTTTGAAATTTCGGTCGAAAGGCTTATGGTCACGGTCGAAGGGACGACGGTCGCCTTGATAAGATTTTCTGTCGCCGCCACGGAAGTCCCTGTCGCCGCGATAAGGACGGCCTTCACGGTCGTCAAATCTGCGTTCACCGCCAAAGGACTTGCGGTCGCGTCCGAAAGAGGAACGGCCCTGCTCACCGAAGCGGTCTTCACGTTCGTCAGACCTGCGATCGCGGTCAAAGGAACGGCGTGAACGGGACTCGTTGTCCCGGCGTGGGCGGAACTCTTGACGCGAGCGCTCGAATTCCATATGCTTACGGCGCATGTAGCCCGGGATGCCGTCTTCATCGTCCTCGTCGTCGAACCGCTTGCGGAACTCGTCGCGATGCTGCTTGAAACGGCGCTTCTCGCCCGAACGGCGACGGTCTTCCTCGTTACGGACGTCGTTGCCGTCAGCCCGGAAATCGTCATATTTCCCATCGAATATCTGGTACTTGCGCAGCTCGCAGTCCAAAGCGCCGTTAAACAGGGGAATACGCACGCTGGGCTTTAAGCCGATTTGGTCGAAAAGCTCCGCGCGGTTACAGATCACCCAAGCCGTGTTGCCGACGAACTGATGTTTGAGGCGCTCTCCGAGCGACCGGTAAAGCCCGAGCAGGTCCGGCGACGTGATTCGCTCTCCATAAGGCGGATTGGTCACCATGAGGGTGGGTTCGGATGGCTGCTCGAACTGCTGAACGGGGCGACGCTCCACTGTGACGCAGTCTGCCACACCGGCGGACTTGACGTTGGCCTGCGCCACGTCGATAGCTGGCTGGTTGATGTCGTACCCGTATATCTTATGGGTGAATTCGCGTTCATCGTTGTCGTCATTGTAAATCCGGTCGAACAGTTCGCGGTCAAAATCGCTCCACTTCTCAAAAGCGAACTCCTTACGGAACACACCTGGATAGATGTTGCGTGCCATGAGGGCGGCTTCAATGATGAGGGTTCCCGACCCGCACATCGGATCGACGAAGTCGGTCGACCCGTCCCAGCCGGCGAGCTTCAGGATGCCGGCCGCGAGTACTTCGTTGATTGGAGCGTCGACCGTGCCAGTGCGGTAGCCACGACGATGAAGGCTTTCGCCCGAAGAGTCAAGCGAAAGCGTACAGTCGGTCTCGGCAATGTGTATGTTGAGCTTGACGTCCGGGTTCGTAATCCGTATGTTCGGACGTTGCCCGGTGTGCTCCCGGAAATAATCGACAATAGCGTCCTTCACCTTGTAGGCGACGAACTTCGAATGGCGGAACTCTTGGGAATAAACGACGGAGTCGACGGAAAACGAAGTGTCGAGGCTAAGATAATCGCTCCACTCTATGCTCTTCACAGCGTCGTACACCTGGTCGGCGTCGGCAGCCTTGAAATGTTTGATAGGCTTTAAGACACGGACGGCAGTACGAAGACAGAAATTGGCACGGTACATCATTTCCATGTCGCCGGTGAACGAGACCATGCGCCGGCCTATCTGCACGTCGTTGGCGCCGAGCTCCGTAAGCTCTTGGGCGAGCACTTCTTCAAGTCCTTGGAAAGTTTTTGCGATGAGTTCGAATTGTGGTTCCATTTATAGTGATTGCGTAGTTTAACGTTGGACTAGACGAGCCCCGGGGGCTACGTCTTCGGTCACCCAGAGGTTGCCGCCGATTGTGGCGCCGTGGCCGACGGTGATGCGTCCGAGGATGGTGGCGTTAGAGTAGACTATGACGTTGTCTTCAAGGATGGGGTGACGCGGGATGTGCTTGATGGGATGGCCGTCGGCGTCGAGGGGGAAACTCTTGGCACCCAAGGTGACGCCTTGGTAAAGTTTGACATAATTGCCTATAATGCACGTGGCGCCGATAACGACACCCGTGCCGTGGTCTATGGTGAAATGATGGCCTATCTGCGCCGCCGGGTGGATGTCGATGCCCGTTTCGCTGTGAGCCAGTTCTGTCAGGATGCGCGGGATAAGTGGTACGCCGAGCTGGAGCAGCTCGTGGGCCACGCGGTAGTTGGTCAGCGCCTTGATGACGGGGTAGCAGAGTATGACCTCGCCGCAGTTGACGGCCGCAGGGTCGCCGAGGAACGTGGCCTCGACGTCGGTGGCCAACGTGCGCCGTATGCCCGGAAGCCGCGAGATAAAGGCCGCTGCGATGCCCGCTGCTTTGGCGCGGTTCTCGGTACAGGCTGGTTCGTCCGTCCCTGCCGGCCGGGAGAAGCAGAGGCCGGCCTCAATTTGTTCGGACAGCTTTGTATAGAGCCGCTCGACATCCACACCGATGCGATACTCCACGGTGCGGCTGTTGACCGTCGAGTGGCCGTAATAACCAGGGAACAGCACGGCGCGACAAAGCGCCACTACGTCTTCCAACACCCGTCCCGACGGCAAGGGGTCTCCTTGACGATGCTGGTGGAAGAGGTCCTTCATGTCGGCGCAGTCCGACAACTCACTGACGGCCTGCGTCAACACTTGGGTAAAATCGAAAGGATTCATTTCACGCTCTATGAACTATCGGGCAAAGATATAAAGATTTTTCACGAAAGTTCAGCTTTTCTTCCCGTTTTTAGAGAAATCACGGATGACGGCCTGTTTTCGCCGGTATGCCCGCCTATTTTTACGGTCGCAGGGAGTGGATTTACAAGACGGCTGACAGGAATTTCTGTCAGTTATTTAGAAATTTCTGTCAGCCGTCCCGCTTCTCATCGCGCGCCGAGCACCACGAGCGAAGCCCGCGCACCGAGCAGGCGGCGCAGCCCATCGACCACCAGCCACGACACGACGAAGGCCACCACGGCAGCCAGAGGGATCTGCAAGCCCATCGGGACACCGAGCGTGCGCATCAGCTGCACCGAAGGGCCGATGAAGAAATAGTGTATCATGAAGATGCCGAAGCCGCACGTCGTCAGGTTTTTCAGCAGCCGCTGCACGCGTTCGGAACGAGGATTGAGGTGCGGCATGAGGGCAAACAGCGGCGCCGACATAAGCACCACGTTCAGCGAACAATAGGTCCAGAAGAGTTCGAGGATATCCAAGTCGCCCGTGACGTTGCTCAAGGTGCGCGTGTAGTTGAAACCGAAGAAAGTCAACAGGTAGCCCGCAACGAACATCGGCACGCCCCACAGGAGCACTGTACGCCACGGCAAAACGTGATGCCGAAGCACGTGTCCCAGAAGCAGGTAACCGTTGAACCCGCAGAAGTAGTAGAGCATCCCGAAGTCATTCCAGGCACACTCACCCCACAACTGTCCGTCGACAAAGTGCCTGTAATAAGGCAGGAGCAGCGTCACGCCCCACACACCGAGGAACCAGAGTTTGGCGCGCAGCGACGCCTTCTCCACCCAGGCCGAAAAGACGGGCAGGTAGAGATAGAGGCCGACGAGCAGGTAGATGTACCACATCTGGACAGCAAGGGGATTAAAGCTAAGAGGGATGCGGACGATGCGGTCGAGTGCTGCGGAAAGCGTGGCAGGCTCGCTGGCCGCATAAGGAAAGAAGACGCCCAGCATCTCGGGGCCACCGCCCAACAGACTGAGCAGCCAGGGAAACAAGTAGTAGATGGCAGACCAGATGACAAACGGCCAGATGATGCGCGGCAGGTAGCGGCGGAGGAAGGGTCCTGTCTCGCGCCGCAGCGGCAGCAGGAGCGAACCGGTAATCATGACGAACAACGGCACGCACGGCCGGATAAGACTGCCCCATGCCCCGCCCCAGAACTGTATCCGGGCGAGGGTTTCGGGATCATGACCACTGTAAAAATTGAACGGGTCGGCGCAATGGCAGCATACCAAAAGGAACATGGCCACAAGGCGACTCACGTCGATCCACACCTGGCGAGGCGCTCCCGCTGCCGGGTTTAAGGTTTCCATCGGTTTTCGGATTACTTGGATTAGGTCTTATAGAGGTGTCAATACTTGTGTTCGCCGTTTTCAAGTTCCTTTCGGGTCAGCGAGTCGCGGTCCATGGCATGCCAGGCATAGGCGATGTAAGCCAGCACAAAAGGAATGGCCACCGACACCCAAGCCATAGTTTGCAACGTAAAGAGGCTCGACGAACTGTTCGCTATGGTAAGCGAGCTTTCCGGCGAGACCGACGAGGGATAATAGGCCGTGGAATTGTAGCCCGCCGTGAGCAGCAGAGCCAGTACTGTGAGCACAGTGCCGGTCCCGGCGGCCCAGATACCATAAACAAAGCCAGACTTGACGATTGTACGGACAATGCCGTAAAGCACCAGCCCCACGCCCACCACGAAGGTCACCCCGACGGCCGGCATCTGCCACAAGTTTAATGCGTACTTATAAGGAGTGAGCACCACTGTCCCCGAAGCGTCGACGGCATAACCAGGACCGAGCAGCACACGACCGACAAAAGCGACAAAAAGCAGGACAAAGGGCACCGCATCGGTCAGCACCTGACGGCGAAGCCGGGGCTGCAAGGCGTCGTCGGCGATGTTATTGATGAAATAGAGCGAGCCCAGCACGCGCGACAGGAAGAAGACCGCAAGGCCCAGAACCCAGTTCCAAGGGTCAGCCAAGGCGTCGAGCCCATGCCAGCCATTGGCCCAACGGCTGATGACAGGGGCCAGCGTATCGCCCATGGCGCTTTTGTCGATCACGAACGCTGAGCCAGTGAAGAACGTCGCCACGGCCGCCCCAAGCAGAAACGGACCGACGAAACCGTTGAACACGAGAAAACGACGGTACGTCGAACGCCCCAAGACATTGCCGGGCTTCGACTGGAACTCATAGGCGACAGCCTGCAACACGAAGCTGATCAAGATTAAGACCCACAGCCAATACGCACCGCCAAAGCTCGTGCTGTAAAACAGGGGGAACGAAGCGAAGAAGGCTCCGCCGAACGTGACGAGCGTC
>HF989241.1:57049-88802 GCA_000431275.1 Prevotella sp. CAG:755
GACCAGCAGGCTTCGTTCGGCTTCGTCTCTGCCAAGGCGGAAGATCAGGGAGTTTCCACCTTGTACAAACAAGAGGAAAACGAGCAGCCCGCCGAGCAGCGAAACGAGAAACCACCAATAATGTTGTAAAAACGCGTAGGTAATCATGGCGATAGTGATTGTATTTTCGATGTCAGTATTTGTCTTTTATGTCACAACGGCAAGTTCCCGCCTCACACTGTGCGGAATGTCAGGCCTCGGGCCCTTTCTTAATAGCACGGCAGAGGATTCGCAGTTCTGCCACAAGCAGAAGGGTGAACAAGGCGAGGAAAATGAAGAACGTAGTCTGTACAGCGGCAGGGTCAAGAAGCGAGACGGCAGCTTCGACGGGCAACAAATTCTGAATAGCCCACGGCTGACGGCCCACTTCGGCCACAATCCAGCCTGCTTGTCCTGCCACATAGACTACGGCGATACTCCAAAGCCCAAGATGGAGTAGCCAGCGCCACTGTTCGAGCCGCCCGCGCCGCTCGGCCCACAGCACCAACGCAAGCACTGCCAGCAGGAACATGCCGCCACCCACCATCACACGGAAGGCCCAATAAGTAAGCCCGACGGGGGGCACGAGACGTTCGGCCGACGACAGATAACCATAACCGAAATGCTCCATGTTGTTCATAAGCACTTGACGTGCTTCTGCACGGTTGGCGGGTGCTGCGGTGTCGCTGCGATAGATGCGGAAGGCGTCGAGCGCCAGCCGGCCGCGTCGCATCCGTTCCTCGGCCGAGAGGTAGACGATCCCCTCGTCGGTCCGTTTCTCCCCGGCCAGCAAGTCGCCCTCGCCGTCAGGGCGGGTATAGCCGTCAAGCATATCCTGAATGCCCGGAACGTAGCCATTGACATCATGAGTGGCCAGAATGGAAAGTGCCCCGGGCACCTCCAACCCCGGAACGACGGAGAAGGGAGCTCCCGGACCACCCCGTTCGAGTCCCTCCATAGCGGCGAGTTTCATGGGCTGCAAACGAGCCACGTCGAGCGCCGAGCGGTCGCCCGTTCCCAGCACACCAACCGAAGCCACCAGTCCGACAATGGTTCCGATGCGCAGGCTCGCTTTGGCCAAAGGCTGCTCCCGGCGACGCAAAAGAAACCAACAGCTCACCCCGACAACGAAGACAGCACCCGTGAGCCAGCCGGAAAACACCGTGTGACAGAACTTGACGACTGCTACCGGCGAGAAAGCCACCGCAAAGAAGTCCATCATCTCGTTGCGCACAGTGTCAGGATTGAACTGCATACCGACGGGATGCTGCATCCAGCTGTTCGCCACGAGTATCCACCACGCCGAGAATGTGGCACCGACGCCGGTTAGCCACGTCGAGGCGAGATGGAAGCCGCGGCTTACTTTGTTCCAACCGAAAAACATGACAGCGATAAACGTCGCCTCCATGAAAAAAGCGACGATGCCCTCGATGGCCAACGGCGCACCGAAAATGTCGCCCACGAACCACGAGTAGTTGCTCCAATTGGTACCAAACTGAAATTCGAGGATTAGTCCTGTCGCCACGCCCACAGCGAAATTGATTCCGAACAGTTTCATCCAAAAACGCGCAGCCCTTTTCCAAAAAGGATCCTTCCTGACGACATAAAGCGTCTCCATAATGCCCATGACGACCGCAAGGCCGAGCGTAAGGGGAACAAAAAGCCAATGATAGCACGCAGTGAGCGCAAATTGCGCCCGGGACCAATCAATCAGAGACAGTTCAATAGCACTAAGCAGCATAAGCATATCTGTTTTTCTTGTTTTCGTTCAAAACGTCAGTCTTGGGACCAATACGACGAAGCGGTTACCGCGGGTCTCCGCAGCAACTCGCCGGCCACGGCCGCAGGTTTCTCGTCTGCGTCAAGACCGGCCAAGACAGGCCGGAAAAAGAAGACGCGCAACACGGCGAAGAGCACGAACAGCTTGACGAGGATGAGAATCCACAGCGTCCGCCCCCACGTCATCTCGCGAAAACCGTCGCGATAAAAGCGCCATATGTTGACAAGCCCGAACGTTTTCATAGGAATTACGGCAAATATAGAGACTTTTTACGGATTGGTCTACCGCTGTGTATGTTTTTTTGACCAAAAAGCATAAAACAGAGGCCGGACGAAGCGGAAAAGCATTTGCCACATCCGGACCGTTCCCGACAAACAACCGCCGCACATGCAGGCTTTCCGGAACGGCTGACAGAAATTCCTGTCAGCCGTTCCGGAGTTTCTGTCAGCCGTCCAGAAAACCTCATCGGCGCACATGGATGTCCTGTCGGTGAAACTGAAAGAACGGGCGATGCATCCATCCGGAAAAAATCCCCCACCCCTATCTCCGCACAGACTGGAATGCAAACGAGGCGCACTTCCGCTCGTCCCCATCCCTTCGGGCACGGTCGGTAGTGCGCCTCGTCAAAGACGTACCAAAGCGCGTTTATTTCAGTGCGGCAAGGGCTGCAACGTAGTCGGGCTCGTTCGTAATCTCGTCAACAAGCTGCTCATAAATGATCCGGCCATCCGTATCGACCACCACGACCGCGCGTGCCAACAGGCCGCGCAGCGGACCGTCGGCGATGGTGATGCCGTATTTCTCGTCAATACACTTGCAGCGGAATACGGAGAGCGCGATGACGTTCTCAATACCTTCGGTCGTGCAGAAACGGCTTTGGGCGAACGGGAGGTCTTTCGACACGCAAAGGACCACGGTGTTGTCGAGCGCGGCGGCCTCCTTGTTGAAACGGCGTACCGAGGCCGCACACACAGGAGTGTCGAGGCTCGGAAAGAAGTTGATGACAACACGCTTGCCCAGCAGGTCGGGCAAATGAAGCACACTGAGATCACCACGCACTCCACCGAACTTAGGTGCAAGTGCGCCGACTGCGGGCAATTCGCCCGTGGTCGTCACGGGAGAGCCTGCGAAAGTTACTTTTGCCATAATGTCTGTATTTATGAGGTTGGAACTTGTTTTCATTAAATCCCTCACCATGCCAACCGCCCCGCAGTCCAGTCAGGCAGGATACGTTCCACGCCACGGCGAATCGACGCCAGACCGAACAGCTCCGGCTGCACTTCAGCTGGGGAGAGCCACAGGAGTTCTGCCGCATCGTCATGGGGGCGCAAGGACTGATCCGGTGTCAAACGGCATAGGAAAAAGCTGTCAGCCGTATGCACCTCGAAGCCCGAATAGTGATAAACATTGGGCAGGGAGAAGAGGAAGCGCATCGCCTCGACACGGCCGCCGGTCTCTTCTGCCACCTCGCGGCAGCAACCGTCTTCAACGCTTTCGCCGGCGTCGACAAAGCCACCCGGAAGGTCGAGGGTGCCGCGCGCAGGGTCGGCCGCACGCCGGCAGACAAGGAGTCGGTTTCCGACATCGAAGACGACAGCCACTGTGGCAGCCGCCGCGGTGTGATAATAGGTGAAGCCGCATGTCCGGCAACGCTTCGACTTGAAATCGTTGACCTCAAAGCCGGGCGAACCGCAGCGGGGACAATAATTGAACGAGGACAAAGGATGTGTCATAAAACTTATCGTTTTTCAAACCGGACATGGACAAAGCCTCGCCGGACGGCTATCGGGTGTAAATAAGCGTTGTCATCCGCTCTGGCGGGAAGGCGGCCTGCGCAATAGCTTGCAGGTCGGACACCGTCAGGCTGTCAATACGCGCAAAGAGGCGTTCGACGTCGCGGGGACGGCCATAATGGGCATAGGTCTTGCCTAAGGCGAGCGCGTAGTTCTCAAAACTGTCACAGCCGATGCCGATCTGTCCCTTCAACTGCTTTTTTGCCGCTGCCAATCGGGCTGGTGAGAGAGGCGACTCGACCAAGCGAGCGTACTCGCGCGACACCAGGCGACAACATCGGGCCACGTCGGCCTCATCACAACCGAAATAGACGCACCAAGCCCCCGCGTCGGGATATGTCAGAAGCGATCCCTCAACCGTATAGACTAAGCCGGCGCGCTCACGAAGCACAGTGTTGAGCCGGGCATTCATACCCGGGCCAGCCATCAGGTTGTTCAGCAAGACGAGGCCGACATGTCGGTCGTCGCTCCCGCCGAACGCACGGCCACCAACCAAGACGTGGGTCTGGTGCGTACCTCGCGGCACGCGGCGCACTTCGGGACGGTATTCCGGAAGCGGCTGCGGAGAAGCCGGTTCAAATCCAGGTTCAAGACCTGCCGTTGCCCGCTCTACTGTTCGCACGACGCGGGCGAAATCCACCTGACCATAGCAATAGAAAACAACATTCGAGGGGCGGTAATAGCGCCCTGTGAAACGCCGGGCATCGGCCGTGGTGTACTGTCGCAGACGGGCGGCGTCGCCGAGAATATCGCGGCCAAGCGGATGACCTGCAAAGACCATCGACTCGAACTCGTCATAGATCAACTCGGCGGGCGAGTCGTTGTAACTGTCGATTTCATCGGCAATGACGTCGACCTCGCGGTCTATCTCACGCTGCGGATAAACACTATGGAATACGATGTCGGACAGGAGGTCGACCGCGCGGGCGAAGTCGCCACGCAGGACTGTGGCATAGTAGACCGTCTCTTGTTTCGAAGTATAGGCGTTCAGGTCGCCGCCGACCCGCTCAAGACCGTTGGCGATGTGACAGGCCCGGCGACGGCGTGTCCCCTTAAAAGTCAGGTGCTCGCAAAAATGGGCCATACCACTGTCTGGCGCGTCTTCATGACGCGTACCAGCCATCACTACGTAGCCGCAATAGACCACTCCGGTCGGCGACGCTTCATGTACGATGCGAAGTCCGTTGGGAAGGATGTGTTCGTTGAACGTTCTCATACGTGGCACAAAAGTAGGAAAAACAAACGAGCCCGTATCAAAAGAAATTCCTAATTTTGCCTTGCAACTTTTTATAACACTGACAGACATGAAAAAAGTAATCGCAACGACTTCGGCTCCTGCGGCCATCGGCCCTTACAGTCAGGCCATCGAGGCCGGCGGCATGGTGTTCGTTTCAGGACAACTGCCCGTCGATCCCGCCACAGGAGCATTCGCCGAGGGTGGTATCAAAGAACTGACACATCAGTCGCTGACAAACATCAAAGCTATTTTGAACGAAGCTGGACTGACGATGGACAACGTGGTCAAGACGAGCGTTTTCCTCGCCGACATGAACGACTTTGCCGCTATGAATGAGGTGTACGCCACCTTCTTTAATGGTAATGCCCCGGCTCGCTCCGCCGTAGCCGTAAAAGAACTTCCGAAAGGCGCGCGCGTCGAAATCGAATGTATAGCAGTACGTTGAGCGTAACACCCGGACTCAACCAATCAAATTCTGCCTAAACAGTCCCGGCCATGACGCTCCCGGCGTCCATGACCGGGGCGTTCATTCTGTGCCTCCCCCATCCTACGTTCATACATTCCACACATAAAAAACTTTCATCCATGACAAACATTGGAGTCTACCTGAGTTCCAAAACAGACGTAGCCCCTGAAATCAAAGACGCCACCGAAGCGTTTGGTCAATGGTTAGGCCAGACACACAAGACGCTCGTCTACGGAGGCAGTCGCTGCGGCATGATGGAGGTGCTCGCCCGTGCGGTCAAGAAAAACGGTGGCCGCGTATTCGGTGTCGTGCCACAATCCATTGTGGAGCGTAACTTAGTCAGCGAAACGATTGACGTAGAGTTCCGCTGTACCGACCTCAACGACCGCAAAGCCATCATGCTGCGCGAGAGTGAAGCCTTCGTCGCCTTGCCCGGCGGCATTGGTACGCTCGACGAAATTTTCACCACCGCAGCCTCCTATGTCTTCGGCATGCACACTAAGCCTCTCATTCTGTTCAATGTGAACGGATTTTGGAAGCCTCTGATCGACATGATCAACAACTTGAAAAGTCAAGGCGTCATAACCGAAAAGACACATGAAGCCATCCACGTGGCGGACTCGATCACTGAACTGACAGCCCTCCTCGACGCCTGACAACAGCGTAAGAACAAAACAAGCCCTTAACAGCCTGCCCGTTCATCATATCTTGGGGCCCGACCATTCTGCCACGGCAGCAGAATAAACGGGCCCTAAGTTCGTTTGTAAGAGTGAAGCATCAGGTCCAACACCACATATTTCTTTTTTTCCTAAATTTGCTCACGAAAAAAGAAACACTGTAAATCATGAATTTGGAACTATACTTCGACGTGGTCGTCGTCGGAGGTGGACACGCAGGTTGCGAAGCCGCGCTGGCCGCCGCCCGGATCGGCGCGCGCACCTGCCTGCTGACAATGGACATGAATAAGATTGCCCAAATGAGCTGCAACCCTGCAATCGGCGGCATAGCGAAAGGACAAATCGTCAGAGAGGTAGATGCCTTAGGAGGCGGAACAGGTGAAGTAACCGACGCGACAGCCATTCAGTTCCGTATGCTCAACCGCTCAAAAGGCCCCGCCATGTGGAGTCCAAGAGCTCAGTGCGACCGAACCCGTTTCATCGCCGAATGGCGACACCGTCTTGAAAATACGCCAAACCTCTCCATCTGGCAAGATGAAGCAACCGAAATTATCGTTAAAAACGGGAGAATTTGCGGTGTGCGCACCCTATGGGACGTCATGCTGCACGCCGGTGCCGTCGTCATTACAGCAGGCACGTTCCTCAACGGACTCATGCACATCGGCAGAACGAAAGTTCCCGGCGGACGTTCGGCAGAACCGGCAAGCGTAAAACTATCCGGTTCCATCGCTGCACACGGCATCCGTGTCGGTCGAATGAAAACAGGAACCCCAGTCCGCATCGATGCACGTTCGGTACATTTCGAAGACATGGAGCCACAACCGGGCGAGGACGACTACCATCGTTTTTCCTATATTAGCGACCGACGTCCCTTGCCCCAACTTCCGTGCTGGACTTGCAGCACCAACGAAGAGGTTCACTCCATTCTGCGTTCCGGACTTACTGATTCACCCCTTTTCAACGGACAAATTAAAAGCATCGGGCCTCGCTATTGCCCCAGCATTGAAACCAAGCTTGTCACCTTCCCCGATCGACAGCAGCATCCGCTTTTCCTCGAACCAGAGGGCGTCGACACAAATGAGCTTTACCTGAACGGATTTTCTTCAAGCCTTCCGATGGACATCCAAATCAGAGCACTGAAAAAAATTCCATGTTTTCGCGATTTAATCGTCTATCGTCCAGGATATGCTATTGAGTACGACTATTTTGATCCAACGCAACTTTCGCATTCTTTGGAATCCAAACTGGTCGAAGGCCTGTACTTTGCTGGACAAGTCAACGGCACGACTGGATACGAAGAAGCAGCAGGACAAGGAATCATAGCAGGCATCAACGCCGCGCGCAAGTGTAGCGGTACACCATCAGTAGTACTCCATCGTGACGAGGCTTATATTGGCGTTCTCATCGATGATTTAGTCACAAAGGGAGTAGATGAACCTTATCGTATGTTCACCTCTCGCGCCGAATATCGCATTCTTCTGCGGCAAGACAACGCCGACGAGCGTCTCACGCCCAAATCCATTGAATGGGGACTCGCTGACGAGAAACGCACGCAACGTTTCCACAACAAGCACAGAAGTATCGAAGAAATTGTCAGATTCTGCCACAACTTTTCAATCCGATCCGAAAAAATCAACTCCTACCTTGAAAAGTTGGGGACAGCACCCTTGCACGGAGGCTGTAAGCTTTTCGATCTAATTAGCCGGCCACAAATCACCCTTACAAGCATTGCAACAGAAATCCCAGCCTTTCAACATCTGCTAGACTCCATAACAGAAGACCGCAACGAGACAATAGAAGCAGCAGAAGTAGCCATGAAGTATCACGGATACATTCACCGTGAAAGAGCCTTGGCTGACAAGATGCAGCGCCTCGAAGCCATAAAAATCAAGAACCGCTTCGAATACGACAAGCTCACCCAGTTGTCGACCGAGGCCCGACAGAAACTTACCCAAATCAACCCCGAGACGCTTGCTCAAGCCGGACGAATCCCCGGAGTCTCCCCCAGCGACATCAGTGTATTACTGGTGTTATTGGGAAGATAGCACCACGTTTCACGTGAAACACGATTTGCAAAACTCTCTTTATACAAAGGATTTATGAACAAGGAACTACTCATTTCTAACCTACGAACTATTCCTAATTTTCCCAAGCCTGGAATTCAGTTCAAAGACGTCAGCACGCTCTTCAAGGACGCAGAATGTTTTCGCGAAATGTTAGACGAACTCACCCGTCTGTACGCAAACAAGGGCATAACGAAAGTCGTCGGCATCGAATCGAGAGGATTCATTATGGGAGCTGCACTCGCAGCCCGCTTAGGTGCTGGTTTTGTCATGTGCCGCAAGCCCGGGAAGCTGCCCGGTGAGACAATCAAGAAGAACTACGCCAAGGAATATGGAACGGACTCTATCGAAATCCATCTTGGCTCTATTGAACCCGACGATACCGTTCTGATACACGACGACCTGCTTGCAACCGGCGGATCGATGCGTGCGGCTTATGACTTGGTACAGTTCTTCAAACCAAAAGCTACTTTCATAAATTTTCTCATAGAACTACGCATGGAGGGATTGGATGGAAGAGCTGCGTTCGAGCCAAACACTGATATCAGCGTCCTGCTCACCGTTGACGAATAAGCACGAAGCAGAATGGGCGTAACGAAAGAAAGACAAGAACACCTTCGAGGTATTGTGCTCAACCTGCCTGATTCGCCTGGATGCTACCAGTACCTTGACGAAACGGGCACTATTATATATGTAGGTAAAGCCAAGCGTCTCAAACGCCGTGTCAGTTCTTACTTCAACAAAGAGCAGCAAACACGAAAGACGCAACTGCTCGTTTCGAAGATACACGACATCAAATATGTCGTCGTCCCGACCGAGGCTGACGCCCTATTATTAGAAAACAACCTCATCAAGCGCTATAAACCGCGCTACAACGTACTGCTCAAAGACGACAAGACTTACCCTTCCATCGCCGTCACAAATGAGCCCTTCCCTCGCATTTTCAAGACCAGGCAACGTACAATCCCCGGAGCCACCTACTATGGCCCTTACAGCCACGTCCCTACTATGTATGCCCTGCTAGACTTGTGTCGGAAGCTCTACCAGCCACGCACATGCCGACTGGCGCTCACCCCCGAAGGCATAGCCGAGGGCCGCTTCAAGGTATGCCTTGATTTTCACCTTCATAACTGTCCTGGCCCATGCGTCGGACACCAAAGCCAAGAGGAATACTTGAAAAACATTGCCGCGTGCCGTGAAATCCTCAAAGGCAATACGGCCGAAGTGGCCCGGCAAATGAAGGCCGAAATGCAACAATTGGCCAGCGAACTGCGCTTTGAGGAAGCACAGGCAGTGAAGGAACGTTACGTGCTTATAGAAACATTCCAGGCGCGCAGCGAAGTCGTGTCGAGTGTCATGCACAACATCGACGTTTTCAGCATCGAAAGCGATAGCCAGACGGCCTACATCAATTTCCTCCATATCGCTAACGGCTGCATCAACCAAGCCTTCACGTTCGAATACCGAAAGCGCCTTGACGAAAGCGACGCCGAACTGCTCGCATTGGGCATTGTCGAAATGCGCGAAAGGTATCCGAACAACGCACATGAGGTCATTGTGCCCTTTGCTATCGACCTTCCGATTGACGGAGTCTGCCAGACAATTCCGCAACGGGGTGAGAAGAAAAAACTGCTCGAACTTTCGCAACTCAACGTCAAACAATATCGCTTCGATCGCCTCAAACAGGCCGAAAAACTCAACCCTGAACAGAAGCAGGTACGCCTCATGAAAGAGATTCAGGGCGCTCTGAATCTCCCCAAGCTACCCTACCGCATCGAGCTCTTCGACAACTCTAACATCCAGGGCACCGACGCCGTCGCCGGCTGCGTGGTGTTCGAAAAATTAAAACCCGCGAAGAAGCTCTACCGCCGCTACATCATCCGGACAGTCAACGGTCCTGATGACTATGCCTCGATGCAGGAGGTGGTGCGCCGCCGCTACACACGAATGATTGAGGAAGGAACTCCCCTGCCCGACCTCATCATTGCCGATGGCGGACGCGGACAGATGGAAGTGATTCACCGCGTCACAGCCGGCGAGTTAGGGCTCGACATACCTATCGCCGGCCTGGCCAAAGACGACCGCCACCGCACGCACGAACTGCTCTACGGTTTTCCCCCATCGACTGTCGGACTGAAAGCCGACAGCGCTCTTTTCCGGCTGCTCACCCGGATGCAAGACGAAGTACACCGCTATGCCATCAGCTTCCACCGTGAAAAGCGCAGCAAGCGACAGACCGCCTCTGTCCTGGACAGCGTGAAAGGGATCGGCGAAAAGACTAAAACACTGTTACTCAAAGAGTTCGGCAGCGTAAAACGCGTCATGTCGGCCAGTAGCGAACAAATCGAGCAGCTCCTTGGGACGACACGCGGACGGAAAATCTATGAAAACCTCCACAGCGGGCAGTCTGAGTGAGGAATTATCCCTAATTTTGCAAGTCGTCATCAGAAAATCCAAATCAATGCGAGTAGTCATCCAACGTGTCCGCCATGCCTCCGTCACTATTGACGGCGTTCAAAAATCCGCCATCGGTCAAGGCCTCTTGGTACTCGTCGGCATAGAGGAAGCCGACGGTACGGACGACAGTGCATGGCTTGTCAAGAAAGCCGTAGGCCTGCGCATCTTTGACGACGCCGACGGCGTGATGAACCTGTCTGTGAAGGACATCGGCGGCGAAGTCCTCGTGGTCAGCCAGTTCACCCTCATGGCCTCGACCAAGAAAGGCAACCGCCCCTCTTATATTCGCGCCGCACGCCCTGAACACGCTGTCCCGCTCTACGAGTCGTTCTGCCGCGAACTGTCCGAAGCCCTCGGGCGTCCCGTCGCCACCGGCCAATTCGGCGCCGACATGAAAGTTGAACTGCTCAACGACGGTCCCGTGACCATCTGCATGGACACAAAGGCCAAAGAATAAAGACAGACGCCGTGGATGAAATAACAAAACGTCGGCTGAAATTTACGGACCGCCGGTTAGAGAAAACGGGACGGCTGGACGATTTTTCTAAATAACTGACAGAAATTACGAGATGATTGCCAGATAAATCCTGACACGCCGACTGCATTTCCATCCCCCGTCAACGTCTTTCACGACGTCCTGCACAGAATAGCAAAACAATGACCCTGAAAGAAGCCCAAACCACTGTCGACAACTGGATTAAGACCTATGGTGTCCGCTACTTCAACGAACTGACCAACATGGCCTGCCTAACCGAGGAAGTAGGCGAACTGGCCCGCATCATGGCCCGACGCTACGGCGAGCAGTCGTTCAAGCCCGGCGAGCCCACCGACCCGTCAGACGAAATGGCAGACGTGCTGTGGGTGCTCCTCTGCCTGGCCAACCAGACCGGCGTCGACCTCACCGAAGCTTTCCGGCGCAACCTTGAAAAGAAGACCTGCCGCGACGCCACACGCCACCTCGAAAACCCGAAACTCAACCCCTAAAAAACAAGAATATGACTACACTCCACCACGACTGCGGCTGTAACCACGACCACCCGCAGAGCAAATATGAACAGGCCCTCTCCCACTACGACCTGCACCTGCACGACGAGCACGTGGCCGAAGCCGTCCGCCGTCTGCTTGACGAGCATAAGGCCAAGTATGCCACCGACGAGGTGAAACGCCAGCTCATCGGCACACTCGAACTGACATCGCTCAAAGTCACCGACAGCGCCGAAAGCATCCTGGCCTTGACCGAGCGTGTCAACGACTTTGCAGATGTCCACCCCGACCTGCCCCATCTGGCCACTATCTGCGTCTATCCGAACTTTGCCCAAGTCGTTTCGCAATCGCTCCAAGCCGACGGTGTCGAGGTGGCCTGCGTGACGGGCGGTTTCCCCTCGTCGCAGACCTTTGCTGAAATAAAAACAGCCGAAACAGCCCTTGCCGTCCACGACGGAGCCACGGAAATTGACTGCGTGATGAACGTCGGCGCCTACCTTTCGGCCGACTACGAAACGGTCTGCGACGAAATCGCCGAAATCAAAGCAGCCTGCGCAGACCGTCCGCTCAAAGTCATCTTGGAAACCGGCGCCTTGCCCTCAGCCATGGACATCAAGCGCGCTTCGCTGCTGTCCATCTATGCCGGAGCCGACTTCATCAAGACTTCGACCGGAAAAATCGAACCTGCCGCCACTCCTGAGGCTGCCTACGTCATGTGCACAGCCATTAAGGAATACTTCGCCGAAACAGGGACAAAAATCGGCTTCAAAGCGGCCGGTGGTGTCAGCACCGTGGACGATGCCCTCACCTATTACACCATCGTGCGCGAAGTGCTCGGAGAAAGCTGGATCAAAGAGGGCCTTTTCCGCATCGGCACCAGCCGACTGGCCAACCTGCTGGTCAGCGATGTGCTCGGCGAACCGGTAAAACCATTCTAAGCCCTCAACGGGAGGTTGTCCGCCCGCCTTCCGCAACAGGCTACGCTCCGTGTGTCCCCCTCGCCGAAAAGGGCACACGGGGCGTTTTTCATAACTTTCCACAGCGTGGCGGACATACCTCCCAGCCCGACTGAAAATCGCGCCATAACAGGCCCCAAAAAGCCTCTGCCGGCCACTCGCCCAAAGACTGCGACAGAAGAAACGGAAGCTGCGACAGGAAATTCTGTCGCAGCTTCCGTTTCTTCTGTCGTCCTAATCGCCCTGACGAAAAGACGAACGGGATTAATGGGCTTCGAGCCAGTTGCTCCCCCAGCCACAATCAGCTTTCAACGGCACGGCCATCGTAAAAGCATGCTCCATTTCTTCGATAACAAGAGCTTCCATCGCTTCACGCTCCTCGGGGACAACACTGAAATTCAGTTCGTCGTGAACTTGCAACACCATCTTCGAACGCATTCCCGCCGCTTTCATCCTTTCGTCGATACGAGCCATCGCCACTTTGATTATATCCGCTGCCGTGCCCTGTATCGGTGCGTTGATGGCATTACGCTCCGCAAAGCCACGCACGGTGGCATTGCGCGACGTGATGTCGGGCAGGTAACGCCGACGGCCGAAAGCCGTCTCCACATAGCCCTGCCGACGCGCCCGCTCTATGCTTTCGTCCATATAGCGCTTGACCCCGGGATACATGGAAAAGTAGTTTTCAATCAGCGTGCGGGCTTCTGTGCGCGAGACGCCCATACGCTCCGCAAGGCCAAAGGCCGAGATGCCATAAATGATACCGAAATTCGCGGTCTTCGCCTTGCGCCGTTCGTCGCGGGTGACATTGGCAATGTCTTTATGGAAGATGCGCGCAGCGGTAGCAGCGTGCACATCGTCACCATCGACGAAAGCACGGCGCAAGTGTTCGTCGCCACTCAGGTGAGCCATGATGCGCAGTTCTATCTGCGAATAGTCGGCTGAGAAAAAGAGGCATCCTTCGTCCGGGACGAACGCCTTGCGTATCTCTCGGCCGTCCTCACCGCGCACTGGGATGTTCTGCAAGTTTGGATCGCTCGACGAGAGGCGCCCGGTTGCCGTAACTGCCTGGTTGAACGAAGTGTGTATATGCCCCGTCTCGGGGTTTACCAGTTTCGGCAAAGCGTCGACATAAGTGCCCACTAGCTTCTTCAACCCTCGATAAGCAAGAATTTTTCCGACCACGGAATGCGTATCCCTCAAAGCTTCAAGCACTTCTTCCGACGTCACGTATTGTCCCGTCTTCGTACGTCTTGGTTTTTCGCTCACTTTGAGTTCATCAAAGAGCACCTCTCCCACCTGTTTAGGCGAACTGATGTTGAACACATGGCCGACATCAGCATAAATCTCCGCTTCAATCTGCTGCATCCGTTCGTTGAAGAGCCTGCCGGTGGCAGCAAGTGCGTCGGTATCGAGCCGGACGCCGTTACGCTCCATCGTAGCCAGCACACGCACAAGGGGCAGTTCGACCTCGTGGAGCAGCTTGTCGGCCTCTGGTGGAAGCAGTTCTTTCAACCTGTGGTAAAGCCGCAACGTCACATCTGCGTCCTCGCAGGCATATTCATAGACGGCCGAAGGTTCCAGGTCGGCCATCGATTTCTGTCCCTTTCCTTTCGGGCCAATCAGTTCCTCGATGTGAATGGTACGGTAACCAAGCAACACTTCGGCCATGTCGTCCATATTATGCCGCTGCTCGGGCTGCATGACATAGTGCGCCAGCATGGTGTCATAAATCGGGCCTCGGACTTCCACGCCGTAGTTCGCGAGCACCATGATGTCGTATTTAAGGTTCTGCCCCACTTTGAGCGAACGCTCGTTCTCGTAGACCGGACGGAAGCGGTCGACGACAGCCTGCGCCAAAACTTCATCACGCGGCACGGCAACGTACCAGGCCTCGCCTTCGGATACTGCAAAACTCATTCCGACTAATTTGGCAGCCACGGCCGACGTTGAAGTCGTCTCTGTGTCTATACTAAGAATTTCTTTTGTCAATAGAATTTTAACTAATTCTATTATAGATTCCTCGTTATCAACAAGATGATACTCATGAGCTATATCCTTCAACGTCGTGAGAGTTCCGGTTTTTTCTTCTTCCGTCCTGACGTCAGCAAATTCCGCAAACAGATCGGGTTGCAGTTCAGCCGTTTTTTCACTCACACCATGATTTTTCTTCACTCGCTGCATCAGGGAGCGAAACTCTAACTCTTCAAAAAGTTTACCCAAGGTTTCGAGGTCAGGATCAGTCCGTTTGAAAGCTTCGAGGTCAAGACTGACGGGCGCATCGGTTTTGATGGTCACCAGGAACTTGGAGAAGCGGATCTTGTCGGCACTCTCCTCCACCTTGCGACGGAGGGCACCTTTCAACTCAGCCGTCGCACCGAGCAGCGAGTCGACCGAGCCAAACTGGGCAATGAGCTTGACTGCTGTCTTCTCCCCCACGCCGGGACAGCCAGGCACGTTGTCCGACGCATCGCCCATCAAGGCGAGCAGATCGATGATCTGCGATGTCCGTTCAACGCCATACTTCTCACAGACCTCCTGCGGCCCCATCACATCATAGCCACCGCCATGCTTGGGGCGGAACATGCGCACATGGTCAGTCACTAGCTGCCCGTAGTCCTTATCGGGCGTCATCATAAACACGTCGACGCCCGCAGCCTCCGCTTGAACCGAGAGGGTTCCGATGACGTCATCAGCCTCGTAACCCGGCACCTCGACAATCGGGATGCGGTAAGCGTCCACTATCTCCTTGATGACAGGAACCGCAGTACGGATGTCCTCCGGCGTGGCTTCGCGCTGGGCCTTATAGTCAGGATATGCCTCATGTCTGAAAGTCGGTCCGGCAGGATCGAAGACAACAGCTATATAGTCCGGACGCTCTTTCGCGAGCACATCTTCAAGTGTGTTGACAAAGCCGAGTACTGCCGACGTGTTCTGTCCCTTCGAGTTGATCCGCGGGGTACGGATGAAGGCATAATAAGCACGGTAGATGAGCGCATAAGCGTCCAAGAGGAATAATTTTTTCATTGTGATGGCGTTTTGTAGCGTAAAAATACGCAATTTTATCGGAGAGGCCGACTGCCCGCCCGAGGTTTTTCGTAATTTTGTGCCTAAATTAAATCGAACAATGGCTACGTTGTCCCTCATCAAACGCCCCATCGAGGGCGAGCTGAACGATTACCGAAATGCTTTCCACGCCACGCTGGAACACCCGGACGGCCTTCTGGGAAGCGCGTTGGCGCACATCCGCAACCGCCAGGGCAAACTCATGCGCCCCATGCTCGTGCTGCTCTGTGCCAAGGCAGCAGGCGGCGTAAACGACGGTGTGACGCGTGCCGCGGTGACGCTCGAACTGCTGCACACAGCCAGCCTTGTGCATGACGACATCGTCGACGAAAGCGACGAGCGCCGCGGCCAACCTTCGGTGAACGCCACCTACGACAACAAAGTGGCTGTCCTCGTGGGCGACTACCTGCTATCGACCGCGCTCGAACAGGCGGCCGCCACAGGCAGCACCCGCGTAGTGGCCAGCATCGCCCGTCTTGGGAAATCGCTCTCCGAGGGCGAAGTGTTCCAGCTCTCCAACATCCACAACGAAACGGCCACAGAGGAAGCCTACTTCCGCATCATTCACCAGAAAACGGCCGCCCTCTTCGCCACTTGCGCCGAACTGGGCGCCCTTATGGCCGGGGCCGACGACGCCACCGTCGCCCGCCATCGCGAACTGGGCGAAATCATTGGCATCTGCTTCCAAATACGCGACGACATCTTTGACTATTATGACGAAGGCAACATCGGGAAACCTACCGGAAACGACCTGCGTGAAGGAAAGCTGACCCTGCCCCTCATCCATGCCCTCCACACACAAGCAAGCAACAACATGGAGGCACTGTCACAACGTGTAAAAAGCGGGCAAGCAACGGACGAAGACATCGCCCGTCTGGTCGACTTCGCAAAAACGGCCGGCGGCATCGACTACGCCGAACAGGTCATGGCCGACTATGCCCGCCAAGGCTACGCCCTTGCCCACGAACTGGCCGGTAACACTCCCGTGGGCGAGGCTTTGGCCGAATACATCAGCTACGTGGTCGAACGCGACAAATAATCCACCCGCTTGGCCTCTGGGCTACTGCTGCCAAACATATCGGCGGTGTGACAAAACTACCGCCACAAGAAGAATAAAAACCGGACGCACTGACAGTTTTTACTGTCAGTGCGTCCGGTTTTACTATCAGTGCGACTGTCTATTCCAAGTCGCCGTCCGTGATTCTCACCAGCCGCAACACGCACAACAGCACGGCACACGCAGTCTTGCACAGGTACGTGAACATCGACAACAGCCATCTGCAATCCTTGAAAAGCACTCCCTGAATCCACACGAACCAACCAGCACGCCGCGACCGTACGCAAGGAGACACTCCCCTGTCTAAGGGAGTGCCTCCTTGCGCAACTATGCGTCGCGACTCACTGATCAATCGGCCGGCAACACGGCCTTAGCCAACTGCCGCCCCAAGGAGCGGGCGGCGTTAAGTGTATCAGCGCCAGCACCCTGCTTCCATTCGACAGGGTCGGCCACAAGGTCCATCTTCATCTGCTCATTATAATGCGCAATGGTCTTGCAGGCCGCACTGGCCCAAGTGAAGCCACCGAAATAGGCCAGTTTGTGGCCGCTGACTTCGCGACCGGCCAGCCGGCGAAGCAAATCCTCGACCACGGGGAAGAGACCGCCGTTGTAAGTCGGTCCACCGATGGCCAGACCGCTGTAACGGAAAATGTCGGCCAGCACAAACGACGGTTGCGAAACGGAGAGATTGTGCACGATGACCTTGCGCAACCCGGCTTCGGCAGCTCCCGCGGCGACAGCCTCGGCCACGCGCTGCGTGTTTCCGTACATCGACCCGTAGCAAACGACGACACCAGGCTCGGTCACACCGCGGCTCATGCGATCATATACGCCGACAGCGCGCGCCACCTCTTTTTTCCACACGGGACCGTGCGTCGAACAAATCATGTCAATCTGCAAACCGCCCAACTTGGCCAACGCACGCTTCACCATGGGTGAGAACTTGCCGAGGATAGAGGCATAATAACGCTCCATCTCCGGCCAGTAGGGCGTGGTGTCCATCTGCTCATCGACAACGTTACCGTTGAGCGCGCCGAAGCAGCCGAAGGCATCGCCCGAAAAGAGGATGTGCTCCGTCTCGTCGTAGCTGACCATTGTCTCAGGCCAATGGAGCATCGGGACAAGGTGGAAACGCAGCCTGTGATGACCCAGCGGAAGACTGTCGCCCTCAGCCACGACGAGGTCGCCCTCGGTGGGCACACCGTAGAAGCCCTCGACCATCTCGAACGTCTTTTTGTTGCCCACGAGACGGATTTCGGGGTAATACTTGCGGATGAGCGCGATTGAACCGGAGTGATCAGGCTCCATGTGGTTGATGACGAGATAATCAATGGGGCGGTCGCCGATGACGGCGCGGATGTTGTCGAGATATTCAGTGAAGAAAGCGACGTCGACCGTATCGATAAGGACGACTTTCTCATCGTCGATGAGATACGAGTTGTACGACACGCCTTGCGGCAGGAGCCAAAGTCCCTCGAAGCGGTGCTTCACGCGGTCGTTGACGCCCACATAATGTACTTTCCCTTGGATGTTCATGTCGTTAAGAGTTGGTTTGTTAATCATTTTCCGCCGGACGGACCTGCTGTATGGCTTCGGCGCTGTCCGCCTCGACGCCGTGGAGCGTGGCGGACGACGCCGCCGTGATGCGCAGGCGGACGTAGTCGCCCGGACGGTGTGCGCCGCGGTCGAAGACAACCACCTTGTTCTGCTCCGTGCGCCCGAAGAGCTGGTCGCGCGAGCGCTTGCTCATGCCCTCGGCCAGCACCTCGAACGTGTGGCCTATGCAGCGCTGGTTGCTCTCGGCGCTCAGGCGATTTTGCAGGGCGATGAGTTCTTCGAGACGGCGTACCTTGATGTCCTCGGGCACATCGTCGGGCAGGTGACGGGCTGCGTAGGTGCCCGGACGCTCGCTATATTTGAAGAGGAAGGCCGAATCATAGCCACACTCCTCCATGAGGGAAAGCGTCTGGCGGTGGTCGTCTTCCGTCTCAGAGCAATAGCCTGCGAAGATGTCGGTCGAGAGGCCGCAGTCAGGCACGATGCGACGGATGGCGGCGATGCGGTCCATGTACCATGCCCGGGTGTATTTCCGGTTCATCAGTTTGAGGATTCGGTCGGAGCCACTCTGCACCGGAAGGTGGATGTGGCGGCAGACGTTAGGCTCTTCGGCAATGACATGCAGGGTCTCGTCGCTCATGTCCTTAGGGTGCGACGTGGTGAACCGTACGCGCATCGAGGGAACGGCCCTGGCCACACGACGCAACAGCTCGGGAAAACCGACCTCCTCGCCTTGACCTGACGCCCACCGGTAGGAATTGACATTCTGTCCGAGCAGCGTGACTTCGCGGTAGCCACGGGCTTCGAGGTCATGTACCTCCGAGAGGATGCTTTCGAGGTCGCGCGAGCGTTCACGGCCTCGGGTGTAAGGAACGATGCAGTAATGACAGAAATTGTTGCAACCGCGCATGATGCTCACAAAGCCCGAGAGGCGGCTGCCGCAATAACGTTCGGGGACGACGTCGCGATAGGTCTCCGTGGTCGAGAGTTCGATGTTGATGGCTTTCTGCCCGTTCTCCGCCTGAGCCACGAGGTCAGGCAGCGAAAGGTAGGCGTCGGGGCCGGCGACGAGGTCGGCGCCATAGCGGTTGAGGAGGTCGTCCTTGACACGCTCAGCCATGCAACCCAATACACCGATGATGAGCCGGCGTCCCTTGCGGCGCTGGGCCGTCAGGGCGTCGAGACGGTGCAGGATTTTCTGTTCTGCGTTGTCGCGCACCGAGCAAGTGTTTAGGAAAACAGCGTCGGCTTCCGCCTCGGTCTCGCAGGGCTCATAGCCCGCCATGCGCATCACCGAGGCGACCACCTCACTGTCGGCCACATTCATCTGGCAACCGTATGTTTCTATGTGAAGTTTCTTCATTCCTTTGAGATTTCCGGGCAAAGGTAGTCATTTTTTTCGAGGCAGCCACCGTCCACTCCACCACAGCTTCGACATGTGCGAGCCGGGAAGGTGCTGTCCGTAACCAGTTGTGCCGTTCCACGGGCTGCGGCAACCGTTTTTCCGGGCAGCCGTCCCCAAAATACTGTCAGTCACTCAGGAAATCCTGTCAGCCGACCCGTAAACCCTATTCCGGCTGACAGGATTTCCCACTCGCCCTTCCGCATTTTCCAGCCACGTAAGCCGGCTCCTGAACCGGCCGGAAGCGTTTCTGCCATCTTCGCCACACCTCACGGAAGTGTTGTCAGGACACCGAAAACGTTAAAAGTACTAAATTATCAAGGACCGCGTTATTTAATGTACTACTTTTGTAGCAATTTAGCCAAATTAAGAGCTGCCGGGCAGTGCGCCTGGCGTTAGAATCATGAAGAAAAGAAAGAGACACAGCCGGGGGGTGTTCAACACCGTCACGTCGTGCATCAGCACCACACTGGTGCTCATCCTGCTTGGCATCGTGGTGTTCTTCGTCACGACAGCAGCCAACTTGGGCCGCACCGTCAGGGAGAACTTCACCATCCAGGTGATGCTCTCCGACAGCATCGATGCCGCCCAGACGCGTCGCCTGCAAGCCGAACTTTGCCGGCTGCCCTACGTGCGCCGCGTGGATTACACCTCAAAGGAAGCCGCCACACGCGAACAGGCCGAAGCGCTGGGCACCGACCCCACCGAATTCCTCGGCACAAGCCCCATTCCCGCCTCGTTCGAAATCCACTTGAAAGCGGACTACGCCAACAACGACAGCCTCAGCCGCCACATCCCCGCCCTCTCCGGCCGGAACGAAGTAATCGACGTTGTGTATCAGAAAGACCTTATGGACAACGTCAATCATAACATCCGTCAAATCAGTCTGGTGCTCCTTGTGGTCGCCGTGCTGCTGGCGTTTGTCTCGTTCTCACTGATCAACAACACGATGCGCCTGAACATCTATTCGCGCCGTTTCACTATTCACACGATGAAAATGGTCGGTGCACGCCGCAGTTTCATCCGCAGGCCTTTCATGGCGCGCGCTTTCTGGATCGGTGTAGTGTCTGTTCTGCTTGCCGACGGGCTCCTTGCAGGCGGTATCATTCTCCTGCTCGACTGGGACCCTGCGCTGACAGGACTTATTGACACCGTCGTGTGGGCAGGCACAATGGGGACCGTCGCTGTCTGCGGCGTCCTGCTCACCCTTGTGTGCGCCTTCTTCTCGGTCAACAAACACCTGCGCATGGACACCGCGCAAGTCTATGTCAGCTGACGCCGGAAGAGAAGCACCACCCCACACACCCACAGCCAACAAAACAAAATCTATCGTATGGACAGAAGAAATTTCGCATTCGACCGCACGAACTTTATCCTGCTCGCCGCAGGCATGGTCGCCATCATCATCGGTTTCATCCTTATGTCTGGGCCCGGCTCGACAGAGACAGTTTTCAACCCAGATATATTCAGCACGCGCCGAATCAAAGTAGCCCCGATGGTTTGCCTGTTCGGATTTCTTTTCATGATTTACGGCATCCTGCGTCGGCCTTCTGACAAAACCGCGAACCACGACAACCTGAACAACCCAACCACACAGAAATCCCATGACTTGGATTGAATCCATCATCATTGCCATCGTCGAAGGCCTCACGGAATTCCTCCCCGTTTCCTCAACGGGCCACATGATCATCACCCAAGGCCTGCTCGGCATGGAGAGTACCCCGTTTCTCAAAGCGTTCACCGTAATCATCCAGTTCGGCGCCATCCTCTCCGTCATCTGCCTCTATTGGCGCAAGTTCTTCTACCCGGAAACCATGCAGACCAAGGGGTACACTTGGTGGCAGGCCATCTGGCGCTTCTACCTGCGCCTGATTGTCGGCGTGCTGCCGGCCGTCGTGCTCGGACTGGCTTTCAACGATTTCATCGAATCGAACCTCGACAACGTCATGCTGGTAGCCGTGATGCTCATAGTGGGCGGCGTGTTCATGTTGTTCTGCGACAGCCTGTTCAGCCACTCGTCCGAGCAGACTCCCATGACACTGAAACGCGCATTCCTGATCGGATGTTTTCAGTGTATATCCATGATTCCGGGTGTATCCCGCTCGATGGCTACGATAGTAGGCGGCATGGCGCAAAAACTGACACGCAAGGCCGCCGCCGAGTTCTCGTTCTTCCTCGCCGTGCCGACGATGTTCGGCGCTACGTGCCTTGAACTTTACAAACTGATGAGCCACGACGGAGGCAATGTACTCACGCAGGGAGATAACCTGAGCCTGCTCCTCGTCGGTTGCGTGGTGGCGTTCATAGTCGCCGCACTGGCCATCAAGTTTTTCATCAACTACGTTGCCAAGTACGGTTTCGTCGCTTTCGGATGGTACCGCATCATTGTCGGCGCTGCGATTCTCATCATGGCTGCCTTGGGCTACGAACTCACTTTGGAATAAACCGGACGCATGGACTTCTTGGAGGGAGAGGTAATCGCTATCGACAAGCCCTACGAATGGACATCTTTCGGCCTCGTAGCGAAAGTGAGATGGCTGCTTACGCAGCACTTGGGCCGCAAGATCAAAGTGGGACACGCCGGCACGCTCGATCCGCTGGCCACCGGTGTCGTTCTGCTCTGCACCGGGAAAGCCACCAAGCGCATTGACGAACTCCAAGCGCAGACCAAAGAATACACGGCTACCCTACGACTGGGAGCCACGACGCCGAGTTTCGACCTCGAGCACGACATCGACGCCACCTATCCCACCGCCCACATCACCGAGGAAGCCGTACGTGAAGCGCTCTGCCGCTTCAAAGGAAGCATCGAGCAGGTGCCGCCGGCCTTCTCGGCCTGCAAGATAGAAGGGAAACGCGCCTACAAAATGGCGCGCAAGGGACAGGACGTCGTGCTCAGCCCCAAGCTCATCCGCATCGACGAAATCGAACTCACAGGATGCCGACTGCCAGACGAGATCGACATCCGCGTTGTCTGCGGAAAGGGGACGTATATCCGGGCCTTGGCCCGCGACATCGGGCTGGCCCTCGGAAGCGGCGCCCACCTGACCGCACTGCGCCGCACACGGGTGGGCGACTACCGTGTCGAGGACTGCATGACGCTCGACGAAGCGACAAAATGGATCGAATCACTGCCCCGTCCGACTGACACAACGACGTAAAGAACAAATAAGCATATAACATTATGAAGCTGTCGCAATTCAAATTCAAACTGCCTGAGGAGAAAATCGCGAAGTATCCCGCGCCGCACCGCGACGAGTGCCGCATGATGGTGCTGCATCGAAAGACAGGAGAGATAGAGCATCACATGTTCAAGGAAATACTGAACATGTTTGACGAACACGACGTCTTCGTTTTCAACGATACAAAGGTGTTTCCCGCCCGCCTTTATGGAAATAAGGAAAAGACCGGTGCGCGCATCGAAGTGTTCCTACTGCGCGAGCTGAACCAAGAGCTGCGTCTTTGGGACGTACTGGTTGATCCGGCCCGCAAGATACGCATCGGCAACAAGCTCTACTTCGGCGAAGACAACTCCATCGTGGCGGAAGTCATCGACAACACCACGAGCCGCGGCCGCACGCTCCGTTTCCTCTACGACGGCGACCATGACGAATTCAAACGCCAGCTCTACGCCCTCGGAGAGGCCCCAATTCCACGCTTTATCGGAAGGGAGTCCGAGCCGGAGGACCTGGAACGCTTCCAATGCATCTTTGCCCGCCACGAAGGCGCTGTGACCGCCCCGACGGCCGGGCTGCACTTCTCGCGGGAACTGATGAAACGCATGGAGATTAAGGGCATCGATTTCGCATTCCTCACGATGCACTGCGGACTGGGCAACTTCCGTACGACAGACGTCGAAGACCTCACGAAGCACAAGATGGACAGCGAGGAGATGCACGTCGACTCGACATGCTGCCAGATCGTCAACCGCGCCAAAGACAACGAGCACAAGATCGTAGCGGTCGGGACGACGGTGCAACGGGCGCTCGAAGCCTGCGTAGGCACGGACAAACGCATCAAGGAATTCGAAGGATGGACCAATAAGTTCATCTTTCCGCCCTACGAATTCTCCGTAGCTGACGCCATGCTCTCGAACTTCCACCTCCCCTACTCGACCCTCCTGATGCTAACCTCTGCCTTCGGGGGCTATGAGCAGACCATGGCGGCCTACGACGTGGCCCTGAAAGAGGACTACCAGTTCGGCCCCTACGGCGACGTGATGCTTATTGTCGACTGACCGGCACCATGCCCACACTCCTGATCTCACTCGGCTCGAACTTGGGCCACCGCGCCACTACCCTCGCCACGGCCTGCGACCTGCTCACCTTGGCGCTGGGAGGCAAAGGCACTGTTTCGGACTGCTACGAGAGCGACCCTGTCGGCTTCACATCTCCCCACCGATTCCTTAACTGCGCCGCCCGCTTTGAGTGCAGCCTGCCGCTGGACGAGGCGTTCGCCCGTTGCGGCGAAATCGAACGCCTGTTGGGCCGCACGCAGAAAAGCCAAGACGGCCACCACGCCGACCGTCCCATCGACATTGACCTGCTGGCGTGGGGCGACGTAAAGACTGACAGCCCGGCACTCACCCTGCCTCACCCGCGAATGGCAGAACGGGCTTTCGTACTCCTGCCACTGGCCGAAATTGCAGGGGAACTGCGCCATCCCCTCACGGGACAGACCTACGCCGACATGGCCCTCCGGCACAACGCCACAGAAACCGTACGCCTGCCCCACTCTGCCCCGCAGCCCTGCCGGCGCCTGACGCCAAGCGACGTGACGCCGTCACTGACGGACGGCATCAACCGCCTGCTCACACAGCTCAGCCCCGGCCGCCAGCCATGGCAGCCCGAAACACTCCGCACGTTGCTCGAAGAAAAGGCACTCTGCCTGCTCACCCTCAGAGACGCCGAAGGACGGCTTACGGGAATGGCCTCGCTCCTGACTACTCCCCAACTCACCGGCCGCAAAGGACACGTGGAAGATGTAGTCGTCGACACAGCCTGCCGCGGACAAGGTCTTGGCGCAAGGCTCATAGCCAACACGCTGGCCCACGCTGCGGCCGCCGGCATCCAAAGCCTCGAACTGACCTCCCGCCCGGCGCGCGAGGCCGCCAACGCCCTCTACCGAAAGATGGGATTCACCATGCGGGAGACCAACGCCTACCAGATCAAGGGCGAGCCCCTGACACGCTGGACAGCCGTGGCGACAGCTGAAAGACGAAAGCAGTAACAGGATTTTCCATCCGGCTGACAGGATTTTCTGTCAGCCGGATGGAAAATCCCGGCACTGCGACAGGACAGACAAGCGCACAGGCCGGGAAACCGGGCAGCCATCCCCCGCCCACAAACCGCCGGACGGCCGACGGCACCCGCCACGCGGCATCCTGCAAAAGACAACAAAACAATACAACATATACACAATGGCTCTACAATGTGGCATAGTCGGACTGCCCAATGTCGGCAAGTCCACCCTTTTCAACTGCCTGAGCAACGCAAAAGCGCAGGCGGCCAACTTTCCGTTCTGCACCATCGAACCCAACGTCGGTGTCATCACCGTGCCCGACGAACGGCTTACACGCCTGGCCGAAATCGTACACCCGGGCCGTATCGTCCCCACGACGGTCGAAATCGTAGACATCGCCGGCCTTGTCAAAGGCGCATCGAAAGGTGAAGGCCTTGG
Source organism: Prevotella sp. CAG:755 (assembly GCA_000431275.1). GTDB lineage: Bacteria > Bacteroidota > Bacteroidia > Bacteroidales > Bacteroidaceae > Alloprevotella. The sequence continues at coordinate 82,242 of HF989241.1, forward strand.
CAACCAGTTCCTTGGCAACATCCGCGAGACCGACGCCATCATCCACGTACTCAGATGCTTCGACGACGGAAACGTAGTCCACGTCGACGGAAGCGTCAATCCCGTGCGTGACAAAGAGATTATCGACACCGAACTACAACTGAAAGACTTGGAGACCGTCGAGAGCCGCCTGAAACGTGTTGAGAAAGTGGCACAAGTCGGCGGCGACAAAAACGCCAAAACCGAGTACGAAGTGCTCAATGCCTACCGCGCCGCCCTGCTCGAAGGTAAAAACGCCCGCACCGTACAGTTCGAAACGAAAGAAGAGCAGGCCGCCGCACGCGGACTTTTCCTGCTGACGTCGAAACCCGTGCTCTACGTCTGCAATGTCGACGAAGCCTCGGCCGTCAACGGCAACGCCTATGTCGACGCCGTGCGCGAAGCCGTAAAAGACGAAGGCGCCGACATCCTCGTCGTAGCCGCCCGTACCGAAGCCGACATCGCCGAACTCGAAACCTATGAAGAGCGCCAGATGTTCCTGCAAGACATCGGGCTCAGCGAAAGCGGATGCAACCGCCTTATCAAGGCAGCCTACGCCATGCTGAACCTTGAAACCTTCATCACCGCCGGCGAGATGGAAGTCAAGGCCTGGACATTCCGCCGCGGCTGGAAAGCGCCCCAATGCGCCGGCGTCATCCACACCGACTTTGAGCGCGGCTTTATCCGCGCCGAGGTAATCAAATATGACGACTACATAAAATACGGCAGTGAGGCCGCTGTCCGCGAAGCCGGCGCCCTGCACATCGAAGGCAAAGACTACGTGGTCCAAGACGGCGACATCATGCACTTCCGCTTCAACGTTTAAGCCGCTCGCCATGGCAGAACCCATCATCTGGAACCCCGATCTCGTCGCCCTGCACATCGGCAACTTCGGCCTGCGCTGGTATTCGCTCTGCTGGGGAATCGGACTCGTGTTGGCCTACTTCATCGTAGCCCGTCTCTACCGCCGCCAAGGAATTCCGGGCGAAAAGTTCGACCCCCTCTTCTTCTATTGCCTCATCGGCATCCTTGTCGGCGCACGGCTCGGCCACTGCCTCTTCTATGAGCCAGCCTATTTCCTCAGTCACCCCGTCGAGATGTTCCTCCCCATCAGCCGCACCGCCGACGGCTGGCGCTACACAGGCTACGCCGGCCTGGCGAGTCACGGCGGCACGCTCGGACTTATCCTGGCACTTTGGCTCTACGTCCGGCGGATGAAGGTGAACCTGATGCGCGTACTGGACAACATTGCCATCGCCACTCCCATCACGGCGTGCTTTATCCGGCTGGGCAACCTCATGAACTCCGAAATCGTCGGCCGGCCGACTGACGTACCCTGGGGCTTCGTCTTCGCCCACAACGGCGACGTCGTAGCGCGCCATCCGGCTCAGCTTTACGAAGCCATCGCCTATTTTGTTTTCTTCTTCGCCGGCTTGTGGCTCTATCGCCGCCACAGCCAAAAAGTAGGCACCGGCTATTTCTTCGGCTACTGCCTGACGGCCATCTTCACGTTCCGCTTCTTCATCGAGTTCCTCAAAGAGGTGCAAGAACCTTGGGAACAAAGCCTCGTGGCAGCCATCGGACTCAACCAAGGACAGCTCCTAAGCCTGCCCTTCATAGCCATCGGGCTCTACTGCTGGCTGGGCGGAAAATGGTGCCGCCGCTTGGGGGAAACAAACAAACCCACCCACTAAAACGTCAGGACTGCGAGGAATTTTTCCTCACTTATTGTTCGCTTCATCTTTACAATATGGGCATTTTGACAACGAATTAAGAAAAAATTTCAGACTTATTGAAAAAAAAGAAGTAAAGCTCGTTCCACTTCACGCGCTTATTTATATCTTTGCCGCTACAATACGTTAAACAAAAATAGTAATTATGCGTAACAAGAACCTGTATCTCACGCTGACTCTTGCGTCTACTATCGCTCTGAGTTCGTGTAAAAAACTGGGCGAACTGACCGCAGACAACTTCACCGTAGTTCCCTCTCCTATGGAAACGGTAAGCGGCACGGTGCCCGTGACCATCAATGGCCGCTTCCCGGAAAAATACATGAAGAAAAAGGCCGTTGTCACCGTCACTCCTGTCATCCGTTACAACGGAGGACAAACCGTTGGCCAAAGTGAGACTTTCCAAGGCGAAAAAGTCGAAGGAAATGCTCAGACCATCAACTACAAAGTCGGTGGCAACTACACGATGAAAAACAACTTTGACTATGTAGACGACATGGCCAAGAGCGAGCTCTACCTCACTTTTGAAGCCAAGGTGGGCAAGCGCACTGTGACCGTGCCCGACGTGAAGATTGCCGACGGCGTCATCGCTACGTCCGAACTCCTCGGCCGCACGCTCGCCAGCACCGGTGGTTCCATTGCCCCCGACGCCTATCAGCGCATCATCAAACAACAGAAAGACGCTCAGATAAAGTTCCTCATCCAGCAGGCCAACATTCGCAACAGCGAGTTGAAGTCGACTTCCGTGCAGGACTTCATCCAAACCTTGCGCGACATCAAGGCTGACGAGAAGGGTCTCGCGCTTGAAAACATAGAGATCTCAGCTTACGCCTCGCCCGATGGTGGTGTGAAACTCAACACCGGCCTCGCCGCCAACCGCGAGAAGAACACCAACAAGTATGTCAAAGATCAACTGGCCAAGGAAGATATTGAAACGAACGTAGACTCTAAGTATACCGCTCAGGACTGGGAAGGTTTCCAAGAGCTCGTCCAGGCTTCCAACATCCAAGACAAGGATGTCATCCTCCGCGTCCTCTCGATGTACAAAGACCCCGAGGAACGCGAGACGCAGATCCGCAATCTCTCTGCTGCATTCAGCGAACTGGCAGACGAAGTGCTTCCGGAACTCCGTCGCTCCCGCCTGACGATCAACTATAACATCGTGGGCCGCAGTGACGACGAGATCAAAGCCCAATATAAGGCTGACGCCACGAAGCTCAGCGTTGAAGAGTTGCTCTACGCCGCTTCGCTCACCGACAACGACGCTGAGAAAGCCGACATCTACAAGACGGCTGCCCGTCAGTACCCGAACGATTACCGCGCAACGAACAACCTCGCCGCCCTCGCTTTCAAAGCCGGCGATAAGGCTGCCGCACAGCAGTACCTCGACCAAGTGGCTTCAAGCAACTCCGGCGAAGTGGCTGTCAACAGCGCTCTCGTAGCTCTCGCCAACGGTGACGCCGCCAAGGCCGAAACTCTGCTCGCCAAGGGCAGCGAAGCCGACGCTTATAACGAAGCACTCGGTTGCCTCTACATTGCCAAAGGCAATTACAGCCAGGCCATCAATGCTTTCGGCGATGCCAAGACGAACAGCGCCGCCCTGGCCCAGATTTTGAACAAGGACTACAACGCCGCCCAGAGCACACTGGCCGCTGTTGCCCAGCCGGACGCCATGACGAGCTACCTGAAAGCTATCGTCGCCGCCCGTACGAACCAGAACTCTACGGCCATCGCCAATCTGCGCGACGCCATTGACAAGGACAGCTCGCTCCGCAGCCACGTCGCCACCGACCTTGAGTTCCGCGCCCTCTTCGAGGATGCTGCTTTCCAGAGCCTCGTGAAATAAGCACAGTGCCCTCAGCCCCATGCAGAAGCTGAGAGTCTGCTGAAAGACTATTCCGCCCCTGCCTGCCGCCTCTGTGCGCAGGCAGGGGCTTTCGTTTGACACGCCACATCCACCTCCACGCCATATGAAAACGCCGAATCTGCTCATCGCCCTGCTTGCTGCCATGCTTATGGCCTCCTGTGGTTTGCCCGAAGACCACGTCCGCATCACCGGTGAGTACACAAACATCAGCGACGCAGAGTTCTACATTTACGACGAAACGGGCGAGACAGGCATCTTCGACACCCTGCAAATCCGCGACGGCCGCTTCACTTATGAACGCCCCATCGAATCACCCTGCGTGCTCACCCTGCTCTTCCCGAACTTCACCGAGTTGCGTCTCGTGGCCGAACCCGGAAAAGAAATTACCGTCAAGGGCGAAGCCTCGCAGCTGATGAAAACCGACATCGGCGGAACCGAGACCAACGAGGCACTGACCCGCTTCCGTCTTGAAAACGGAAGCCATCCGGCCAGTGACCAACTCCTTGCAGCCGCCGAATTCATCCGCTCACACGCTTCGAGTCTCGCCGCGCAAGCCATCTTCATGCAGTATTTCGCCAAGGCTGAACAATTTGACGCCCGGACGCTCGAACTGATCAAAGCGATGCGACGTGCCCAACCGGCGAACAGTGTCCTGACCGCCTATGAACGTCGCATGAGCCATGTAGCCGCCATGTCGCCCGGAGCCACGCTGCCCCCGTTCACTGCCGTGGACATCGACGGCGACACGGTACGCTCGTCCGACTACGGTCGCCGGCCACTCATCGTGCTCTTCTGGGCGTCGTGGAGCAGCGACAGCCGAGGCTATGCCGCTGCACTGCGCCGCTGCCGCCGCGCCTACGGGAAAAACTTCGACGCCATGACCATCTCGTTCGACTACTCCGTCCCCGCCGCACGGCGACGCGCCGAGTCCGACTCCATTCCCAAACCGATTGTCTGCGACGGAGAGGCGTTCGGCTCACCGCTGGCCCGAACGCTCGGCATGCGTTACGTGCCCGGCCTGCTCCTTGTCGACAAGAACCGCAAGATTGTCGCGCGCGACTTGCCGTCCGAAGAACTTTACAATGCACTCGGCGACCTTCTCGCCCGATAGGAAATACCCGTCAGCCATGCCCGAAACCTCCAACCGTCTGGTCCGTGTGCTCAGCGCTGCTGTCAACGGCCTTGAAACCACTCCCGTACAGATTGAAATAAGCACCTCGACTGGAAAAGACTTTTTCATGGTCGGTCTCCCCGACAGCGCTGTGCGTGAAAGCCGCACCCGTGTCCAGTCAGCCCTGCGCAATACAGGTTTCCGGCTGGCCCTGCGCAACACCGTCGTCAACTTCGCCCCCGCCGACGTGCGCAAGGAAGGCACCGCCTACGACCTGCCGCTTGCCCTCGGCCTGCTGGGCGCTTACGACTACGTCCAGACCGAACGGTTCGGGCGCTACATGTTCGTGGGCGAACTCGGACTCGACGGGTCGCTGCGCCCGGTTCGCGGAGCGCTCCCCATCGCCATCATGGCCCGCCGCGCAGGCTACGAGGGGCTCATCGTGCCGCACCAGAACGTACGCGAAGCCGGTGTGGTCGACCGTCTGGCTGTCTACGGAGCTACGACGCTGACCGAAGTTGTCGCTTTCCTCAACGGCCGCGACAGTCTCCGTCCCGTCGAAGTCGACACCCGGGGTGAGTTCTACGCCCGCCAGCAAGATTGCCCCGTCGACTTTGCCGACGTACGGGGGCAGGAAAACGTCAAGCGTGCCCTCGAAGTAGCTGCCGCCGGGGGCCACAACATCCTCCTCGTCGGCAGCCCGGGTTGCGGAAAGAGCATGATGGCCAAACGGTTGCCTTCCATTCTTCCGCCGCTCACCTTGGCCGAAAGCCTCGAAACGACCCAAATCCACTCCATAGCCGGCCGCCTGCCCGAAGGCACTTCGCTCATTGCCCAACGCCCCTTCCGCTCGCCTCACCACACCATCTCAGACGTGGCCCTCATCGGCGGGGGAAGCAATTTCCAGCCCGGAGAAATCAGCTTGGCCCACAACGGGGTCCTCTTCCTCGACGAGCTGCCTGAGTTCAGCCGTTCGGCCCTCGAAACGCTGCGACAGCCCCTTGAAGACCGCCAGATCACTATCTCACGGGCCAAGTACAACATCACGCTGCCCTGCTCATTTATGCTTGTGGCGTCGATGAATCCCTGTCCATGCGGCTACTATAACCACCCGACGCACGCCTGCTCCTGCCTGCCGGGCCAGATTAAACGCTACGTCGCCAAAATTTCCGGCCCGCTGCTAGACCGGGTCGACATCCAGGTGGAGGTGACTCCTGTCCCCTTTACCGATCTCAACGACGCCCCTCCGGGCGAGCCATCAGCCGCCATCCGCAACCGCGTCGTCAGCGCCCGTCAGCGTCAGGCCGCCCGCTTCGCCGACGTGCAGGGCATCCATTGCAACGCCCAGATGGACTCGCGCCTCCTGCGCCTCCACGCACAGCCCGACACGGCCGGCGCCGAAGTGCTCCGCCGCGCCATGGAGCACTACGACCTCTCCGCACGCGCCTACGACCGTATCCTGAAAGTGGCCCGTACCATCGCCGACCTCGACGGCAGCGACATTGTCGGCCGGCCACACATCATGGAAGCCGTCGGCTACCGCCAGCTCGACCGCTCGTCGTGGGGCGAGTAGGGGAGAGCCGCCCCATTTCCGCCTTGCACCCCGCCGCATTTCCCGTACTGCTTTCCTCTGAAAGCAGCCACGACTCCCGCGGAAACGCCCGGCCGTCCAAACATTCCTATCCGGCTGGCAGCAAATTCTGTCAGCCATCCCGTGAAAACAGTCAGTACTCCCGCAAATCCCGCCACGCGACCCACTTTATCCGTCACTGCGTCAGGGTAAACCGCAGCCCCGGGCGGTGCGTCCGTCCGCCCTGCGCCACCGTGCCTGAAAC